>JAFYLV010000174.1 GCA_017556885.1 Clostridia bacterium
CAGGGGCATCCGGAGGCCGACGGGTTGTTGCCGGAACTTTTCCGTTTTATTACAGAAGACTAATCCGTTCCAACGGAGCGTGAGCTCGCAAAAGTTTCCGTATCCGGCGGTCTTTTCAGGGGAGCAATGCTCCCGTGGCGATTTGAATGATATGTTTCCATAGGTTTGAATTACAGTGCTGACTTTACGGAGGTAGTTTTATGTTTGTCTTTCTGCACGGCTATTCGCCCGATACCTGGGCCGCCATGGAAGCCACCGGACTTGTGCGTGATGCCGACGGCATCCGCTTCTGTCAGAGCCTGGAAATTGCCGAAGAGTTGAAATTCAACCGTCTCGCCCGTAAGGACGGTGCACTTTTCCGTCTGCTTTCCGAGCGAAAATGCCCTTTTTATATCGATCGGCTGCAGGGCGGCTGCTACATTGAAAACTACCCCTATGACCAAAAGCTTCTGGAAAACGTTCGCAGTGAGCTTGGGGACAATTTCTGGGGTTTTCAGATGCATGAGTGGTTGTCAAATCACTACACGGAGATCAACGTCAAACTTAAGGAGATCCCGGGAGACGAGTGGACGAAGGAGCGCATCACCGAAGTCATGCAGCGAAAATGGCCGGGGAAATATCTGTTTTTGGAAAGCATGACCCTGGACGAGCTCGTATCCTTTGGCAAACCCGCCGACCTGACCGAATTTTACCGCAATATGACCTCCATCTACCGCAAACGCCAGCAGCTCGGTGAGCTAATCCCTTGTGACAGTGCAATGCTGGCCTACGGCTTTGAGCTTTCCTGCGGCACGCGGCGCATCATGCCCGAGGTAGGTGCCCAGACGCCGGATGCCCGTGTGCAGATCTGCTACGCCCGCGGCATGACCCGCCGCAAGGGGCTCGATTTCGGTGTTTATTACGAGCCTTGGGGCGGAAAGCCCTTCTCGGCCTGCATGTACAATGACCTGCGCAACGAATGGGGTATTGACGAGAACTCCGATTTCCCCTTCAAGACGGCAGGTCCGACCGGCGGAAGCTCCCGTTCCCTGCAGCGGCGCATTTTCCTCTATGCCTATCTTTCCAACGCCGGCTTCCTGTCGGAGGAATGGGGCCTTTACAACACGTTCTTAAACTGTGTCGATTTTGCCCTTTCCCCCTACGGACAGGTCAAGAAGGAGTTTATCGATTTTGTCGAAAAATACCCCGACGTCGGCCAAAAGCTTACCCCCATTGCCACTGTTCTTCCCGCAGAGCTGACCGTGCTTGAGAACATTGCAAAAGAGGATGCATTTTGCGGCTATCCCGTGGATTCCGGGCTCCTCCGGCAGGCAAAACGCGGCGTGCGCGCCCTCTTTGCCGAGAAATCTCCTATGCTCGGTGACGAGACCAACACGTTGAAAAACTCTTCCGTCCCCGATGCCGTTGAGCTCTTCAATCTCGGGGCGGCCGACCTTGAGGATTACCGCTATCTGGTGGACCTCACGGGGGATGCGAGTTTCTCCGGACTGCACAAAAATATCTGTGCACCCGAGGATGTTCCCGACCTTCTCCGCAGGGAACTTCCCTGCTACGTGGAGGGCGACCTGCACTGGATGGTCAACAAACGGGAGAGCGGCGGCTACTATCTCACGGTTTTCAACCACAGCGGTGTCATCCGCCGGGTCAGCGAGGGAGAATATACGCTTCCCGAGGCCGATGCGAGCGTCAGGCTTACGCTGCGTACCGCCGCAGATCCGGTGGTGCTGGAGGGAGGCGGAACACTCACGCGCAAAGGCGAGGAATATCTTCTCACCGTTCCCGCCGGAGATTTCGCATTCATCCGTCTCCGCGGATAAAACACATCTCAAAAGCAAAAAACCGGCAGGCCTTCACCTGCCGGTTTTATTTTTTACTTCTTTTCCGCCAAATATTCCCGCGGCGAAACCCCCACCACTTTTTTAAAGACAGTGGAAAAATAGAGCGGGTCGGAAAATCCCGAGAGCAAGGCCACGTTCCGCACCGAATCGAGCCCGTGGTCAAAGAGGGACACCGCATATCGGACGCGGGTGATGCGCAGATGCTCCGCAAAACCGATACCCATTCCCTCCTTGAAAAGGTGTGACAAATATTTGGGATTGTAGGAAAGCTCCTCCGCGATGCGCCCGAGGGTCAGCTCCGGATCGTTGAAATTCTCCTCGATCTGCCCAAGCAGCCGGTAAAGCAGACCGTCCTTCTCCGCGCTCGCCGGGGTCAGACGCGAAAAGGTGTATAAAAGCATGCTTTCCGCCACCAGATCGGTGGTTTTCCCATCGGCGCGGGAAAGACTCTCTTTCCACAGAGGAAGCAGGCCGTCAAAGGCGCAGAAGCGCCGGTTTCCGGGGCGAATGTCAAAGCGGATAAAAAGCTCGTCGGCACGGGTCCCCGCAAACTGGATATACATGAACTCACAGCCTTCTGTTTCTGTGAAGATCTCCTCTCCCCGGAAGGCAAAGACCACGTCGCCGGCAGAAAAAGGATGCACGGCCCCGTTGATCACGAAGTTTCCGCTGCCGCGGGAAACGAGGGATATCCGATGGGCAGACAGCACCGTTTTAACCCTCATGGTATCGTTGTTTCCCTCCAGCACAAAACAGGAGACGGACAGTCCTGTCTCCGCTCCGGGCATGATAAATTTACAGATGTTGTTATCCGTCATACGCATCACTTCTCTTTCTACGCCTACTATACCTCTTTTATTTGAAAATAGCAAGCGCAGATCAAACCTTTTCAAATAAATCCATAGATTTTTTCCATTGTCAACCGATATCCGGTTTGGTATACTGAAAGCTGTAAAACGATCCTGCCCGCCGACACAAATAAACGTCGGCGCGGCATGACGAGGAGGAGAAAACTATGGCAAACCTGAAGATCGGTATTTTTGGCGTTGGCCGCGGTGTGGATCTTGCGCGGGACTTCTTGCACAACGGCTGCGATATCGTTGCGCTCTGCGACACGCGCCGGGAGAAGATGGAAGAAGCCGCACAGCGCCTTGGCGGTAATGTCGCCATCTACGAGAATTTTGACGAGTTCATCGAGCACGGTATGGATGCCGTCGTCCTTGCAAACTATTTCCATGAGCACGCTCCCTACGCCATCAAGTGCTTTGAGAGAAACATCCACGTCTACTCCGAGTGCATCTCCAACGGCACCATGGCCGAGGGCGTCGAGCTCATCCGCGCCTTTGAGAAGAGCAGCAGCATCTATATGCTCGCAGAAAACTATCCCCAGATGCGGACCAACCGCGAAATCAAGCGCGTTTGCGACGGCGGCTCTCTCGGAAAGATCTTATTTGCTGAGGGCGAATACAACCATCCCGTCAGTCCCACCGACGCAGGTTTCAGCAAGCGTTACAATTATTTCGAGGGTCACTGGCGCAACTACCTGCCCCGCACCTATTACATCACCCACTCCCTCGGTCCTGTTATGTGGGCCACCGGCGCAACGCCCAAGCGTGTCAGCGCCTTTGTTGCAACCGCACCACTTGCCGAGGACCGTCCCACCGCAAGCCGTGTCGGCGGCGACAATTCCGCCATCATCCTCACCCAGAATGACGACGGCTCCGTCTTCCGCGTCTGCGGTTGTGCTGCCTTCGGCGCACACAACAACTCCTACCGTGTCTGCGGAACAGAAGGACAGATCGAAAGCCTGCGCGGCATGAGCAACAAGATCATGCTCCGCTACAATTCCTGGTCCAAGCCGGAAGGCATGGAGGATAACAACCTCTACGAGCCCTCCTGGAACGATCCCGATGAGGAGTTCATTTTGAAGAGCGGGCACGGCGGCGGCGACTATCTCACCTTCCGTATGTTTGTTGACTGCATCCGTGAAGGCCGTCAGCCCGAGCATCCCTTCGACATCCATTCTGCCGTTACCATGTCCTCTGTGGCGATCCTCGCTCACCGCTCTGCCCTTGCCGGCGGCACTTCCTTTGAGATCCCCGATTTCCACGATGAGGCTTGCCGCGTTCAGTATGAGAACGACAATCTTACCCCCTTCCCCGGTGAAGACGGTTCCGAGCCCACCATCTGCCCCAGCACCTGCCCGGACCACACCCCCAGCGAGCTGCAGCTCAAGCTCTATCATGAGCTTCTCAATTCCTAAAACGTCATGCAAGCGCAGGCGGATATCCGCCTGCGATTTTTTCATCCCTCTACTTGTACGCAATCGCTCTTTATGGTATACTGTAAATACAAATTTGTAATTTCGGGAGGATCGATCCATGGGTCATCTCAGTGGAAAAACCGTTCTCATCACCGGCGGCGGACGCGCCGTGCTCTCTGACGGACGTCCCGGCTCCATCGGCTACGGCATCGCCCACGCCTATGCAAAGGAAGGCGCAAACATCGTCATCACCGGCCGCAACGTGCAGAAGCTTCAGGATGCCAAAGAAGAGCTGGAAAAGCTCTACGGGATCAAAGTCCTCCCTATCGCTGCGGATATTGCCGCCGGCGAGGATAATGCCGCCACCGTCAAGCGTGTGGTAGAAGAGACCGTTTCCACTTTCGGCGGCATTGACGTGCTCATCAACAACGCCCAGGCCTCCGCCTCCGGCGTGACGCTCGCGGATCACACCACCGAGCAGTTTGATCTCGCCATGTATTCCGGTCTTTACGCCGCCTTCTATTACATGCAGGCCTGCTATCCCTATCTGAAGGAAGCCAAGGGCTCCGTCATCAACTTTGCCTCCGGCGCCGGCCTCTTCGGCAATTATGGTCAGTGCGCCTACGCCGCCGCAAAGGAGGGCATCCGCGGTCTCACCCGCGTGGCCGCCACCGAGTGGAGCCGCGACGGCATCAACGTCAACGTCATCTGTCCTCTCGCCTGGACAGCACAGCTGGAGAATTTCCAGAAAGCCTATCCCGATGCCTTTGAAAAGAACGTGCACACGCCGCCCATGGGCTTCTTCGGCGATCCCGAAGAGCATATCGGCCGTGTTTGCGTGCAGCTTGCCCATCCCGATTTCAAGTATATGACCGGTGAGACCATCACCCTGGAGGGCGGTCTCGGTCTCCGTCCCTAAAGGTAACACAAGAAAAGATCGGATATCCGAAACGGATATCCGATCTTTTTTTATTCGCAGAGGAAGGTGATATCGCCGATCTTTGCCTCCACAAGGGAGTAGGCATCCTGCCATCCCTTTCCTCCCGTGGTGAAGGAATCGGGACCGTAGGAGGTTCGGCGTACGGGATAAATGTGCAGCGGGCCGAAGGAGTTGCGGCGGCTGTTGACCAGCGTCACCCGCAGGGACAAGCGATTTTTTACCGCCTCCGTGATCTCCGCCGTCCAGGGCTCCCAGGCAATGCGGCATTCCTTGTCGCCATAGCCAACCGTCACCAACGCGCCGGAGAAATCCGGGATCTTCACAAAAATCCGGTCGGCATCTGCATTGACCTTGGGAAGGTATGCCTCCGGGGGGATTTCCACCGTCACGCGGCCGGAATAGAAGGGTAACTCCCGTGCCGCCATATCCGAAAGGGATACCGTCTTTGCCGCAGGAATGAGCGCCGATGCCCCCGCCTCGGCACGGACACCGAAGTCGCCAAGCAGGTAAACGGCCTCCAGATTGGTGATTTGCCGGTAATCCACCTCCAGTGAAACGACATTCTCCCCCATTTTCAGCACACCCTCGGGGATCTCCATGCGGATGAAGGCATTATCCACCCACCAGTCGTCCAAAGATGTGTAGGAAAGGGGGTGTCCGTTGACGGCATAGGTGCCGAATTCCGGACGCTCGGCAGCAAGCCAGACCTTGCCCTCGGGCAAGGTCTCCACCCGGAAGGGATATTCCACCCGGACACGTCCGCGGGGCTCGGAATAGAGCTTCTTTGCAAACCAGGGCTGCAGCATGGCACCGCCGCGGCGCTCCATGCCGATTCGGTCACGAAGATGACGGTCGAGCTTGAGGATCTCCATCAGCTCACTCATCTCCGGCTCACCGTCAAGGGTATAGCGGGCATAGTCCAGCACACAGACGTTGGGCTCTTCCAGGGCATAGGCAAATTCACCCTCGGAAAGAACACCGCTGACCGTTGTCGGCAGGCAATCCCGCTCCGGAAGCACTTCTTCCTCCGGGGTAAAGATCAGGCAGAGCATCTCGGAGGGGGCAAGATCTACGTCAAAGGAAAGCTCCTTTGCGGGATGGGCATAGCGGATACCCGTCTCCGCATCCCAGATCTGCGCCTGCCAGCCGGCGGGCAGATCGGCGGAAAGGGTGAATCTCTCAGTATTTTCCCGGTCGCAGTTGAGCCACATAGAGATATAGGTATCGCCGACCCGGCGGGTCTGTGCATAGACCAGATCGCTTGCATCGGAGCGGATGGGGCAGCAATCGTCCGCCGCAAGGGTCGCACCAAGCTCTGCAAGGGAAATGCAGCGCACGTTTTCCTCATCCTTCAGGGCACACACCTCGTCGGAGGGCACACCGCCCACGTAGCCCGGCAATTCATCCACAAAGATAATCTCGCCGCCGGCGGCAATCAGCTCGCGCAGGAGCGCAAGGGTGGAGGGGCGCACCGTCATAGCGCCGGAGATCACTACACGGCGATAGCTTCCCTTACCGATGTGCAGGCGTCCGCCCTCCACACGGCCGTACCGGGCCATGATCTGCTCTTCGCCGTAATCAAAGTCCACCCGGGCCCCGGCAAGCTGCCGGAAGGTGCGGTTGTACTGTTTCTCCAACTCCTTAATGTCATCACGTACGGGCCTGATCCAATCCGCCCAGGCAAGATTTGCGATGCCCCAGGCGCTTTCGATGGGATTGAGCACCAGCGTGTCACACACCGGATCGCCTTCGGCAAGCAGCACACCGAGACGGGCAAAATAGGTCTCCACCAGCTCATAGTCCTTCCAGTAAGGGGACTGGAAGGAGATGCTTGCGGGATAATCTCGCTTGCATTCGCCCTCCATGGTATACCAGGAGAGATGGGGGCAGCGCACGTTGATGCCGAAAAGTGCCTGCCAGTTTCCCACTGCCTTATGATCCCGGAAGGAGAACTCCCAGCCGGTGCAGCCGTAAAGCTCAGAGAGCATCCATTTCTTACCAAACTGGCGGCAGACGGAGGAAAGCTGCTTGACCGTCCAGTAGGCATTGTTGGAGTTACCCAGCAGATCCACACCGGGCATACCCATATTCAGATAGTTGCGCATGAGAGAGCCATTGGGGACCGCCTGGAAGGTGAGGGAATCCTCGTGGAGCACATGGCCGGTAAAGACCATATTGTTTTCTTCGCACCAGGCATTGACTCTGGCCATAAAGCGCTCATCAAAGAGATTACTGCCAAGGTCGAAATAATCGATACGAACCGGGCTGACGGGCTCACCGCCGAGGCGGTAGAAGATCTCCGGCAGACGGGGGCGGGCATCGTAGCCGTAGCGGGCGAGAAATTCCTCGAAAATATCGTCGGTATAGAAGATCGACACCGAGCGGATGCCGTTCTCCTCCTTGAGGTTGGACATGGCAAAGCCGCGCAGGGGCTCATCGGTAAAGATGCCCTTGACGGAGCTTCCGATGCGGTCGCCGCAGCGGGCGCGGTACTGCTCGTGGGTCAGCTCGATAAAGCGATCCACCGCCGCAGGCTTCATGGTGTCGATATAGGTGTTTCCGTTGTAATTTGAATCCGGGGCATCATAGACCACCTTGAAGGAAAGCATTTTTGGTGTTCCCTCACCAAGTCCCGCAAAGGCAGCGGAAAGGTCATCCCCCGCTTCGATGGGACGGTAGCCGCCGATGGAGATGCCATCCTCCATGACCGTTGCCGCAAAGGCAAAGAGGGTCTCATCGTCAAACACAAATCTGTCCGGATCACACTCATAGAGATAAAGCGCCTTCTGCCGCAGGGTAGGATCCTCCGTCACCTTGCCGCCGGCAGATCCGCTGGGCCAGCGGTCCTCATCGTAAAGCCAGGCCTCGAGGCCTGCCTTTTCCGAAAAGTCTGCCACGTCATTGGTCACCTGAAACCATTCATCACCGAGATATTCCGTGATCAGGCCACAACGGGAATGCATAAAATAGCCGCCAAAGCCCATTTTCCCAAGAATATCCGCCTGACGGATGAGCTCCTCCGACTTCAGCTCGCCGTTCCAGCTCCAGAAAGGCTTTCCTCGCCATTCCACGCCCGGCTTTTGAAAGGTCTCGTAAATCTTTTTCAGCTGCATGCTGTTGTTCTCCTTTTCAAAGTAAAGAAAGGTATGTTTTAATTATAGCACAATTCCGCATCAGAGCAAGTTTTTTCGTGAATATACTTTACTTTTCCGGATCCCTATGCTATGATGCTTACGATCGTAAGAATATACATTGGAGGATGCACAACATGCTGACCATTCCAACACCTTGCCCCCAGTCTGACGAGCATCAGGCCGATCTTATCCGGGATCAGATCGCTGCCGGTGCCGACCGGATGCTTATCGACGTACTGGAGATCTTTTGCGACGATGACAAACGTGAGGTTCTTTTCTCCAATGTGAAGCGTTATCTCGACCGCGCTACCGCTGCAGGGCTCCGGCCGGGCATATGGACCACCACCCTTGGCTGGGGTGACGAACGGGATGACGATTTTAAGCGGAAATACGGCAACGCCACCCGCATCACCTCTTTTTTCGGCTCAACCTCCGGTGCCGTCTGTGTACTGGATGAAGAATTCACCGCCCTGTGTGAGCGCAATGTGGCCGACTTTGCACGCGCAGGTGCGCGGCTGATCCTGCTGGATGACGACCTTGTTCTTTCCGTCCGCCCCGGCCTTACCTGCTCCTGCGAGAAACATCTTCGCCTCTTTGCCGAGCGCACCGGCCGCGAATGGACGGGGCCCGAGGTTTGCGCCCTTTTCACCGGCGGCCCCTCTGCAGAACGTACTGCCTGGATGGATCTCACCGGTGAGACCATTATGGATTTTTGCCGCAGACTTCGCCGCGCAGTGGATTCTGTTGATCCCACCATCCGTATGGGACTCTGCGCCAGTTACACCCATTACGATCTCGACGGATTTGACATAAAGGAGCTCGTCCGGTTGCTCGCCGGAGAAGGCAACCGTCCCTATCTGCGCCTGTCCGGCGCCACCTACTGGGCCCGCCATGCCTGGCGCGCCAAAAACCAGCGGCTCTCCGGCGTTTTGGAATTTGTCCGCGCGCAGGCCGCGTGGCTTCGTGATACCGATTTTGAGCTACTGGACGAAAACGATCCCCATCCGCGCCTCACGGAGGTCGTACCCGCCTGTGACGTAGAGCTCTATGACAAGGCTATGCTGACCCAGGACCGCGTCGGTCGCCTGAAATATATCACCCTGTATGCCGACCGCGCCACCGGTGAACTCGGCTACTTTAACGCGCACATGGAAAATCTTCCCTACGATGCAAAAATCATCGCCGCCTTTGCCGGAAAGACCGCCGTCGGCTGGCGCGTCTTCTCTGCGGAGCACAAGGTACGCGATGCGTGTCTGCCGGAAGAATACATGGGCAACAGCAATCTCATGAAATGGCTGACCCAGTCCCACGCCGGTTCTCTTGCCGCCGCCCTCGGTTTCCCCACCCGCTACGAGGGTAAGGGCCCCACTCTCGTCTTCGGCGAGGATGCCCGCCATCTGCCCGATGACGCCGCCTTCTCCCCCATTGTTTGCGACCGCACCGCCGCCGCCATTCTGCGGGAGCGAGGTATCTCCCACACCGAACTTCCGCTTGAGGCTCGCGAGCTTGACTTTGCCGAAGTCCCCGATGTGTCCGACACACTGCGTGCGCTCTGCCCCGAGGTTGCCTTTGCGCCGAATATCTATCCGCTCATCTCCGAAAGCGCTGACGGCCGCGAGCTTTCGCTCATGCTCCTGAATGATGGCGACACCGACCGCAACACGGCAGAGGTCCTGCTCCCTGCAAACTATATGCTCAAGGAAGCCATCCACTGTGAGCCTTCCGTCTGCGGAAACCGGCTCACCCTTCCCTGCCTCAAGGCACGGGATTGGGCTTGTGTGGTTCTCACCCGGGCATAAGATTCCTACGTTTTTGCGACCCGTACGACCTGCGGGTCGCTTTTTGTTGCCTTAAGAATTCTTAAGCGGCCTTGCATATCTCGCTGTTTTCTGCTATAGTATCGTTAGCTTATAAAACGGTTTGGAAACGGAGGGCTTTTTTATGCAAACATGGTATAACATTCTTTCCTTTCTGAAGACCGAAGCCGTAGAACCCGTTCCCTACGGCATTTTCCATCTCTGCGGACTGGCGCTGGCCATTGTGCTCGCAGTCGTGCTTTGCCGCCTGCATCCGGAGGGAGATGCGCGTTTTACTCGTCGGCTTCTGCTCACGATTGCCATTGTATCCCTCACGGCAGAACTCTACCGCCAGATACATTACGGCTTCTCTCTGGAAGACGGACGTGTCATCTGGGATTACCGATGGTACATTTTCCCCTTCCAGTTCTGCTCCACTCCCATGTATGCAGCGTTTATTGCGGCGCTTGTCCCCCGTGGAAGGCTGCACAATACCCTCTGTGCCTATCTGGCTACCTATGCACTCTTTGCCGGCAGCGCGGTTATGCTCTACCCCGTATCCATCTATACCGAGGTCATCGGTGTCAACATCGGCACCACCATCTGCCACGGCTCCATGATCATCCTCGGCATTTATCTGCTCTATTCCGGCTATGTCCCTACGGAGCATACGACCTTGCGGAGGGCAATCCCCGTTTTCGGTGTCTGTATCGTCATTGCGATGATTCTCAATGAGTTTGCCCGCATATTCGGCATTTTGGAGGATCACACCTTCAACATGTTCTTTATCAGCCCCTATTGCGATCCTTCGTTGCCCGTGTATTCCCTTGTGCAGAAATACGTTCCCTACCCCTTCTGCCTTATTTTCTACGTTCTCGGTTTTACCGCCGCGGCGGGTATTCTGTTTTGGCTGGTCGGCCGGCTTTGCCGCCGCATCCGCCGCCCTACGGACTCGTTTGAAAGGAGCTTTTTATGAATTTAGGAAATCTTCTCATCTTCGGTGACAGTTATTCCACCTTTGAGGGTTATATTCCCGATGGCTATCATGTATATTACATCAACGCCGGCCGCCCGGAGACCGATGTACGCGACGTGCGCGAAACCTGGTGGCATAAGCTTTGTGCGGCAACGGGCGCAAACCTTGTGCTCAACGAAAGCTGGTCCGGTTCCACCATCTGTTATACCGGCTACAACGGTGTGGATTGCTCGGAGACAAGCTCCTTCATCTGCCGGCTGCGCAAGTTGAAAGCAGAAGGCTTTTTCCGCGAGAACCGGATCGACACCGTCATCATCTTCGGCGGTACCAATGATAGCTGGGCGGGTGTTCCCACGGGCGAGTTGCAGTTCTCCGACTGGAAAAAGGAGGATCTGCACACCATTCTTCCCGCCGTCTGCTGCATGATCGCCGAGACCCGCGAAATCTTGCCGGAGGCGCGCATCCTTTGCATTGCAAACTGCGGCATCCGTGACGCGGTGCGTGCCGGCAT
Organism: Clostridia bacterium; assembly: GCA_017556885.1. Classification (GTDB taxonomy): domain Bacteria; phylum Bacillota; class Clostridia; order Oscillospirales; family QAMX01; genus RGIG1911. The sequence goes on from JAFYLV010000174.1 coordinate 11,459, forward strand.
CCGCGATGCCGCCGCCCACTACGGGGTCGACTGTCTTGTTCTGGACGATGTGGATAAGCAGTGCGGTCATCCCACCGTGCAGGGCATGGACGATATTTTCCGGGCAGTCCTTGCCACGCTGGAAAAATAAATATGATCGGGCATCGGATATTCCGGTGCCCGTCTTCATTTTCCGCCGCAGCAGTTGAATTTTGCCGCTTTTTTTGGTATAATACCGATAATTTCACAAACAAAAGGAAGATTTATATATGGATCTGCATCTCCTCGCTGCGACGGTGGAGGCCGATTGCCGGGAAGCCTTTGCCCGCATCGATGCCGTTGCCGCAAAGAACACAGAAAAGGTTCTCGATGCCTTCCGCGAAGAGCGCGTGGCGCTGGCCGATTTTACCGCCACCACCGGCTACGGCTATGATGATGTCGGCCGCGACAAGCTGGACCGTATCTATGCCCGCACCTTCGGCGCAGAGGCCGCGCTGGTGCGCCTGCATTTCTTCAACGGCACCCACACCATCGCCACAGCCCTCTACGGCATCCTGCGGCCGGGCGACACTCTTCTCTCCGCAGTGGACGCTCCCTATGATACCCTCGCCGACGTTATCAGCGGCAGGGACGGCGAGGGCAGCCTTGCCGAATGGGGTGTTTCCTATGCCGAGCAGGCCTTCCTACCGGATTTTGAGGAATATATCTCGGCCCTTTCAAAGACCGTGTCCGAGCTTCTTCCCAAGGCAGTCATCATCCAGCGCTCCCGCGGTTATTCCCAGCGCCGGACACTGACCGTGGCCGAGATCGGCCGCATCTGCGATACCGTTAAGGCCGTCTCGTCTGAAACGGTCACCATCGTTGACAACTGTTACGGCGAATTCTGCGAAGAATCCGAGCCCTGCGCCTGCGGCGCGGATCTGATGTGCGGTTCCCTCATCAAAAATCCCGGCGGCGGCATGGCGCCTGCCGGCGGCTATATTGCCGGCAAGGAGAAATACGTCCGTCTCTGCGCGGCGCGGCTCTCCGTTCCCGGTATCGGTGCCGAGGTGGGTGCAAATCCCGCCGGCTACCGCGATCTCTATCAGGGCTTCTTTATGGCTCCTCACATCACCGCCCAGGCCGTAAAAACCGCCGTCTTTGCTGCGCGGCTTCTGGAACTGATGGGCTTTGATTCCGCCCCCGCCTACGACACTCCCCGCTCCGATATCATCCAGACCATCACCTTTGGTGCACCGGAGCCCCTCATCGCATTCTGCCGCGGCATTCAGGAGGGCAGCCCCGTGGACAGCTTTGCCGCTCCCGAGCCCTGGGCCATGCCCGGCTATGCCGACCCCGTCATCATGGCGGCCGGTGCCTTCGTTCAGGGCGCTTCCATCGAGCTTTCCGCCGACGGTCCCATCCGCGCCCCCTACACCGTTTATATGCAGGGCGGCCTGACCTACGAGGCAGGAAAGATCGGCATCCTTTCGGCAGCGAAATATATCGCAAAAGAAAACTAAAATAAACGGGCACCGGTTGCAGTACCGATGCCCGTTTTTCTTACAGATTCAATAACTTCAGAAGATTTCCGGAGAATATATTCTCCTCTGTCGCAGACGACAGACCGAGTTTTTTGATGTTGCGGATCTCGTCGGCGGCGTTCCACATGGGATAGTCGCTGCCGAAAAGCACGTGATCCTCACCGAAGAAACCGATGAGCTTCTTTGCCTCTTCCGCATCCAGTTCAAAGAAGGCGCTGGAGGTGTCCACCCAGATTTCCAGCCCATCGTAGGCACGGCGGACATCGTCCCACTCGGAATAACCGCCGAAATGGGCACAGATGAGCTGCAGACGGGGGAATTTCTCCAGAACGGGGCGGATCCTACCGGGGTTTGAGAAGGCATAACGCTTGTCGCCGGTATGGAAAAGAATGGGACAAACGCCCTCCGCAAGCCCATAAATGCGGTCCAATTTCGCATCGTCAATGGCAAATTTCTGAAAATCCGGGTGCAGCTTGATGCCGTGCAGCCCCGCATCCATGCAGCGGGCAAACTCTGTATCGGGGTCCTCCATATCCGGGTGCATGGTGGCAAAACCGATGAAACGGTCCGCGTGTGCCTCCACCTCGCCGACGATATAATCGTTGATGCGGGAGACCTGTGCCGGAGTTGTTGCCACGGAATGGACGAGAACACGGTCCACACCGGCTGCATCGCCCACCTGCAGAAGATGTTCCACCGTACCGTCGTAATGCATGGAAACGTTATAAAAATCGCCGATGGTCTGGGCGGCCTTGCTTGCGATCTTATCGGGATAAATGTGAACGTGGGAATCAATGATCATGGTAAATTTCGTGTCGCTCTTTTCATTTTTACGGAATATTGTATATATTACCACTTTTTATGACCCAATGCAA
>JAFYLV010000175.1 GCA_017556885.1 Clostridia bacterium
ACCTGCTGCTCGATCCCTACTTCGCCGAGAAGATGAAGAGCCTGCTGCCCGGCTGGCGCAAGGTCGTGGCCAATGCCGCCCTCATCGGTGTGCCTGTGCCCGCCTTCTCCACCGCCCTGTGCTACTACGATGGTTACCGCTGCGAGCGCCTGCCCGCAAACCTTCTGCAGGCCCAGCGCGACTACTTCGGTGCCCACACCTACGAGCGCATCGATGCTCCCCGCGGCGAGTTCTTCCACACCAACTGGACCGGCCGCGGCGGCAACACCTCCGCATCCACCTACACCGCGTAATTTAAAAACATTAAGATCCCCGGACAGAGTATGCCCGGGGATCTTTTTATAATCAGAACAAATCATGGGCTGTTCTGTAAAAAGTTGACGGATGTGCGAAAATATGGTATAAATAAGGAGGAGTAAGAAGTATCTGCATAAAACATTGGGAGGTAATCCGTATGAAAAAGAAAACAGTCGTTGTTCTTTCCGTGCTTGCCGTGGTGCTTATTGCGGCGGTGCTTGTGCTTTTCGTACCATTCAATTCATCGATCGCCGCCCATCTTGGAATTGCCTCCGTTACGGAGGAGGATGTCGTTTGCCTTGAGATCACGAGAAATGATGCAGGCAATCTCACCGTCTGGCGCACGGAGGATGCGGAGCTGATCGGGAAGATGCTTAAGTTTACGCAAAAGCGCAGATTGGTCAAATTCCCGAGCCTCTATGCGGGCGGAAGCTATGAAGTATCCATCGTGCTCGATGAGGAGCTTTATGAACGCCGGGCGGCATTTTATCTGACTCCCGGTCCGTCGGAGGTAGGGATCCGTACGGAGAACGACGGGCATGTAGAGGGGCGGATCCTGCTCGGCGGCTGGAGCTATAAGCAGTGGACGGCTTTTCTCGAAAAATGTGAGCTGACGCAGGTGCCGTCGGTACTGGATTGTTGCGGAAAAGGTGACCTGACGGCTGCGGATGTGGAATCTGTTCGTATCCAGCTTCATTTGGCCGAATACTCGGCGTATGAGACGAAGGATCCTGCCAATATCGCGATGCTTTTGGAGCACCTTTCCGAATTGAAAGTGCTTCGCGGAAGCGGGGACGAAGTTCTGGAACCGGGTGGCTATCGGTATGTGGTCATTCAGTTAAAAAACGCACAGCCTGGCGAGGAACCATTGCGGATCGCCCTGTGGGAGAATGCGATTTCCGTTTCCGGAGCGGATCATATCCGTGTATCCGGTGAAAACTGGACGGATGCGGAATGGGATACTTTCCTTGCAAAATGTGAGCTTGTCGTAGCTCCGTAAATTGAACATCAGATTGCCGGGCAGAAGAGATTCTGCCCGGCTGTTTTTATGGGAAATCGAAAAATGTCGAAAAATATAGAAATGTGTCGAAAACAAACGAACTTGGAGAAAAAAAAAGAAAATAAGAAATATAGTTGACAAATAAATAATTCCGTGATATAAGTAGATTGAAGCAAACGTTTGCAAATAATAAAGAAAATATGAAAAGGAGAAAAAATGAAAAATAAGAAATATTTGGTACTCTTCTTGGTGGTGACACTTCTGTTCTGTGGAATCATGCCTGTACAGGCAGTTGAAGCAAACAGAAATAAAAATGATCTTTATGAAGTTCACACCATTGCAAGAAATGCCCCCTCTTTTTTTGCACCTACAAGTGATTGGTCAAACGTGACTATCCGAAAGACAACCCCTTTGTATGATCTCTATAATGAGATCATTGCATACTGTGTGGATATTCAGAATGCCGATACGGGAAAAAATGCATATATTGTTATAAATGCGGATGAAAAGGGTACTCCCGTTTTGCAGTATGCACCGGATGCGACTTCTCCGTATTATGATATCGGTAATTCCCGTGCGCTGTATCTTGCTCCCGGCGCATATCATGTAATTGACGGAGATATGATTGTTGATCTGACAACGGAAGAAACGATTGCAAAATCTTCTCTCACTATTAAAGATAAAACGGAAACAAGATCAAGTTCCGACGTATCGGCAGAGACTTTGGTAAAAAATGAGTATGTGAGAGCGGCGTATCTTTCCGGAAGTTCTCAGAGATCAAATGATACGAGAGAAACTATTCTAAACGGCGTTCCAAATTGGCATTGGCAATATGGTTGCGTACCTACTGCGATTGGAATGCAGTTGGCAAAATTGTATCCAAGCCTAAATGATCAAAACACAATAGGTCGTTTGGCATCTGCGCTTGGTACAGATTCAAATGGAGTAACAATTCGACGCTATATCCCTGATAGATTGGTGGCCTTTATTACAAGGTGCGGGTTTGCTACTCCTTCGTATTGTGATTATCCTGCTGTCGATTCCGTAGGAAATCCTTTAACCGGCATAGGATATAATTCATATACGACATATAAATCGGAAATTGATGCAGGACGACCGGTTGCTATTTATTCTGAGAATGCATCTGTTTCTATTCCTGGATTTTCATCTTTATCGGGATGGGAATCGCACATGATCACGGGTATAGGTTACTCGTATGTAATAAGTGGATATGATAAGTATGTGGTTACCTATACTACCTCTGCACCTGCGGGGAGAGTATATATCAACATCAATTCTCAATTGGGTGCATTTGCTTGGTTGATTGTTAGACCGTAAGAGGGAAGGATGCCTGCAGCGCTTGACTTTCAACAGTGAAAGTTGTATACTACACTTGATAAATGAAGTGGTTACTTGCATGCAGGGAGGTATATCGCATGAAAAAGAAACTGGTTCTGAGCATTTCTGTGCTTGTTGTTGTTGTTTTCCTTGTCGTGCTGATCGTTTTCTTATCGACAGATGACCGCGAGCCTACCTCCGCAACGATTACCTACTTCGAAACCTATGAAGCCGAAGGCGTGACCGCCGAAATCACGGAGGGTGAAACGCTTAAGGAACTCTTTTCTCTGGCGGTTGCAGCCGGAAAACGTGCAAAGGATACGTCGGTTGCGATGAATGATCCGGTGTATGTTTTTGAAGCCCGTGATGCCGCCGGAGAGGTCATGCTTTCCTGCCACATCAATGCCGAAGGCGTTTTCTCATCCAAGACAGAGACGGGACTTGGCAATCACACCCTGCCGGAAGACAGTACCCTTTATGCAGAGCTGGATGCGGCCTTCAAGGCAAACGCACCGACGGATGATCGCGAGCCTGCTTCCGCAACGATTACCTACTTCGAAACCTATGAGGCCGAAGGCGTGACCGCCGAAGTTGCGGAGGGTGAAACGCTCAAGGAACTTTTTGGCTTAGCGGTTGGTGCTGGCAAGCAGGCCAAGAGTACATCCAGGCCGATGGAGTGTCCGAGATATGTTTTTGAAGCCCGTGATGCCGCCGGAGAGGTGATACTTTCCTGCGAAATCGATACCAACGGGATTTTCTGCTCCAAAACAGAGACGGGACTTGGCAATCACACCCTGTCGGAAGACAGTATCCTTTACGCAGAACTGGATGCGGCGTTCAAGGCGGCTGCACCAAAGGAATAAAGACGGATTATGTGCCGGGCAGAAGAGATTCTGCCCGGTTCTTTTTTTGTCGGAAATGCTTGTAAAATGCGCGAAGGAGAGCTATAATATATAGGTTAGTATTGTTAAAAAGGGGTAGAAGTTCATGGGTCTGCTGGGCTTTGACAATGAAAAATATCTGGAGCTGCAGTCGGAGCATATCCGCCGCCGCATTGCGCAGTTTGGCGGCAAGCTCTATCTGGAATTCGGCGGCAAGCTCTTTGACGATTTTCATGCCGCCCGTGTGCTGCCCGGCTTTGCGCCCGACAGCAAGATGAAGCTGCTTTTGAATATGAAGGAGCAGGCCGAGATCGTCTTTGCCATCAACGCGGAGGATATTGAGAAGAACAAGATCCGCGGAGACCTCGGCATTACATACGATCAGGATCTGCTGCGCCTGATTGATGCCTTCCGCGCCATCGGCCTGTACGTGGGCAGCGTGGTCATCACCCGCTGGGGCGCACAGAATTCCGCCGTTGTCTTCCAGCGGAGACTGGAAAGTCTCGGCGTGAAGGTCTACCGCCACTATTCCATTGAGGGCTATCCCTCCAACATTCCCCTTATCGTCAGCGAGGAGGGCTTTGGCCGCAATGACTTTGTGGAGACCGAGCGTCCTCTCGTCATCGTCACCGCGCCCGGACCGGGCAGCGGAAAGATGGCCGTTTGCCTGTCTCAGCTCTACCACGAAAACCAGCGTGGCATTCAGGCGGGCTATGCAAAGTTTGAAACCTTCCCCATCTGGAATCTTGCACTGAAGCACCCCGTGAATCTCGCCTACGAGGCGGCCACCGCCGACCTTGACGACGTGAATATGATCGACCCCTTCCATCTGGAGGCCTACGGAGAGACCACCGTCAACTACAACCGCGACGTGGAGATCTTCCCTGTGCTGCGGGCCATCTTCCAGAAAATCATGGGCGAGTGCCCCTACCAGTCGCCTACGGATATGGGCGTTAATATGGCGGGGCTTGCCATCTCCGATGACGAGATCTGCCGCCGTGCCTCACGGCAGGAGATCCTACGCCGCTATTATCAGTCGGCCTGCGACCGCCGCAAAGGCTTGGGCGAGGCTGATGTGGTCTACAAGCTGGAGCTTTTGATGAACCAGGCGGGTATTTCCGAAGCAGACCGACCCGTCATCGCTGCCGCCGTCAAACGGGCGGAGCGGGAGGGCTCTCCCGCCGCCGCGCTGGAGCTTTCCGACGGCCGCATCGTCACCGGCGGAACGACGACGCTGCTCGGAAGCTCCGCCGCGCTGCTTCTCAATGCGCTGAAGGTGTCTGCGGGCATTCCCGCCGGTCAGCATCTGATCCCGCCTTCCGTCATCGAGCCTATTCAGGAGCTCAAGACCCGCCATCTCGGCGGAAATAACCCCCGTCTGCATACCGACGAGGTACTGATCGCCCTCTCCGTTGCCTCTGCCACCGACCCGGATGCCCTCCGCGCCATGGAGGAGCTGCCGAGACTCGCCGGTTGTGAAGCTCATAGCTCTGTCATCCTCTCCCCGGTGGATGCAAACATCTTCAAAAAGCTCGGCATCAACCTCACCTGCGAGCCGGTCTATCAGACCAAGAAACTCTACCACAAGTAAATTCCCTGCTCTGTATTTACAAAAAAACGGAGGTATTACTCTCGTGAAACGCACCGATTATATCAGTTGGGATGAGTATTTTATGGGCGTTTCCCTGCTGGCGGCCCGCCGCAGCAAGGATCCCAACACACAGGTGGGTGCCTGTATCGTATCTGAGGACAATATTATCATCTCCACCGGATACAATGGTATGCCCAAGGGTTGCAGCGACGATGCTTTCCCCTGGGGCCGCGAGGGCGAGGAGACCAAATATCCCTACGTCGTTCATGCGGAGCTCAATGCCATTCTCAATGCCAGCGGGCGTGATCTGCGGGGCAGCCGTATCTATGTTGCACTCTTTCCCTGCAATGAGTGCGCCAAGGCCATCATCCAGAGTGGCATCCGGGAAGTGCTCTATCTGTCCGATAAGTATTGCGGAACGCCGGGAAACGTGGCCTCCAAGCGTATGCTGGATGCCGCGGGCGTGAAATACACCCGGCTGTGTCCGGAGCGCGGCAGCATCACGCTGGATTTCGTTACGGAAGAGGAATAATAAGAAATAAAAAAGACCGTCCAATGGCAGGTGCTCGTAAAACAGTTAACAGGCACAGCGGTTTTCGCTGTGCCTGTTCTTGTAGGACTTTTCTTTTTATGATAAACTGCAGGTGAACAGTTCAACAAATAAGAATTTGACGATGCAATTGCCTTCGGCGATTCGCAACGTCAGTTGCTGAACTTTCGAAGAAAGTGCATCGTCAGTGAGGAAAATGCGTAGCATTTTTCGAACTTGATGCATGTATTGTTAGGAGATTATGGTATGATTAACAAAATATCATTTCCTGAACATGAATATGAATCAATTCAAAATTATTTAAAAAGACTGGGATATTGTTATACCACTAGGGTATATAAAGAAGTCGGTAAATATAAAGTTGGAGAACTATATATAGCCCCATGGGGTGATGTTCTTAAAATAGATGAAATCAAAACTTATTGGAAAGTCTCAGACCGCCCATTCTATGAAGAAATGAGTGATGATGAAAAGATAGAAATCCGAAAATATTCTGAAGATATGGGATTACCTTATGAATTTATTAGATTCACTAAAAGTACAGTTTGATTATATTTCAACAATTACCAATTTCAAAATGTAGTATTACAGACTTGAATTCTGTTAGGCCCATACAATAGAACCGCGTTCTATTGTCGTCCCTCGCTCTAAAGAGCTCGGTCAATTCCAATTTTTCGAACAAATAGAGGGCGCACTTCTATACACCGTTCGGTGTAGTGCGTATGATGCTGCAACACGATTATGGAAATAAAATCCTCCCTATGAAAATCTCATAGGGAGGATTAACTATTTTACGGATCCCCTTCAAAGCCGGACGGTCTTTTTTTTGTGTTCGTTTTAGGCCTCGTAATTGTAGCCGAGGGTAAAGGCCTTAAGGTTTGCCTCCAAAAACTTCGGAGGAACGGTGGCGGTGATGGCATCCTGCCACACCTGCTCGGGAAGACCCATATACTTTGCCGCGATGCCAAGCAGCACCACGTTGACAGACTTGACGTTGCCTGCCTCGGCGGCGAGGGCAAGGGCATCCGCCGCAACGATATTGACACCGAGGGCGGCGATGCGCTCCAGCACGTTTTCGGGATAAACTGCCGCGCCGGTGATGACGGGCATGGGGTCGATCTGCTGGGTGTTGGAAACGAGGGTGCCGCCCTTCTTGAGGTAGGAGAGCCAGCGGGCGCTTTCCAGCTGCTCAAAGGAGATGATGATATCGGCCTCGCCCTCGGCGATGATGGGAGAGTAGACCTTCTCGCCTGCGCGGACATAGGTGATGACAGAACCGCCGCGCTGGGACATGCCGTGAACCTCGGAGACCTTAACGTCCAGGCCGAGATCCATAAAGACGCGGCCGAGAAGCTTGGAGGCCAGCAGGGTACCCTGGCCGCCGACACCGACGATGATAATGTTATGATTCATGATTTACCGGGCCTCCCTTGTCTTGAATGCATCGAAACGGCAGAGCTGAGTGCAGACGCCGCAGCCGACGCAGAGGGTCTCGTCCACAACGGCCTTGCCGTCGCGGATGCTGATGGCGGGGCAGCCGATCTTCATGCAGGCCTTGCAGCCGCGGCACTTGTCGGCATCCACGGAGAGGGGCGGCGCGTGCTTGACGGTCTTAAGCAGGGCGCAGGGACGGCGGCTGATGATGAGAGAGGGCTCGGGACGGGCCAGCTCTTCCTTAATGACGGCGGCGGTGGCTTCCAACTCGTTGGGGTCGACCACGCGGACGTTCGGAATGCCGACGGCGCGGGCCAGCGCCTCCAGATCCACCGCGGCGGTGGGATCGCCCTTCAGGGTGAGACCGGTGGTGGGGTTCTGCTGATGGCCGGTCATACCGGTGATGGAGTTGTCCAGCACGATGACGGTGGAGATACCCTTGTTGTAGGCGATGTTGATGAGACCGGTCACACCGGAATGGATGAAGGTGGAGTCGCCGATGACGGCAACGGCCTTGTCAAAGTTCTTGTCGCCTTCGGCCTTATTGAAGCCGTGCAGGCCGGAAATGCTCGCGCCCATGCAGACGCAGGCATCTACCTGAGAGAGGGGAGCGAGAGCGCCGAGGGTGTAGCAGCCGATATCGCCGCTGACGTAGACCTTGGCCTGCTTCAGCGCGTAATAAAGACCGCGATGGGGGCAGCCGGGGCAAAGCACCGGGGGACGGGCGGGAATGGCCTCGGGGAAGGCGACAGACTCGGTTTCCTCGCCGAGGATGGCCTTCTTGACCATTGCATGGGAGTACTCGCCGCACAGGGAGAAGATCTCCTTGCCGGTGACATCCAGCCCGAGGGCGCGGCAGCGGGTTTCGATGATGTCCTCAAGCTCCTCAACAACATAGAGCTTGTCGACCTTGGAGGCAAAATCGAGAATGAGGGAATCGGGCAGGGGATTGGTAAGACCGAGCTTCAGAACAGAGGCGCGGTCGCCCAATGCTTCCTTGACGTACTGATAGGAGATGCCGGAGGTGATAACGCCGATCTTGGTGTCAGCCATCTCCACGCGGTTGAAGGGGCAGTCGGCGCCATAGGCGGCGAGCTTCTTCTGGCGCTCCTCCACGAACTCATGACGCACCTTGGCCATGGCAGGCATCATGACGTACTTCTGGGGATTTTTCTCGTAGGGTTTGTTGGGTACCTCCACGCGCGCGGACAGCTCCACGGGATTGCGGGAGTGGGCAACGCGGGTGGTGATGCGCAGGATGACGGGGGTGTCAAAAGCCTCGGAAAGCTCAAAGGCGAGCTTTGTGAAGGAAAGGCACTCCTCGGAATCGGAGGGCTCCAGCACGGGCAGCTTTGCACCGATGGCATGGCGGCGGGTGTCCTGCTCGTTCTGGGAGGAGAACATGCCGGGATCGTCAGCCACACCGATGACGAGACCGCCGGAAACACCGGTGTAGGAGGCGGTGTAGAGGGGATCGGCGGCAACGTTGAGACCCACGTGCTTCATGGCGCAGAAGGCGCGGGCGCCGGCGATGGAGGCACCGATGGCCACCTCGCAGGCGACCTTCTCATTGGGTGCCCACTCGGCGTAAAGCTCGGGATATTCGGCGGCAAATTCCGTGATCTCCGTACTCGGGGTGCCCGGGTAGGAGGATACCACCTTGCAGCCGGCCTCGTAGAGACCGCGGGCAATGGCGGCATTGCCGATAAGCAGTTCTTTCATAGTGATTTCAAACCTGATCCTTTCGGAGACATATATATAAAAGTATATACCCATACGGGGCGGGTGTCAAGGAAAAACTGTATCTCGCCTATAGGGCGAAATTGGTCGCATAAACGGATGATTGACTTTTATTTATGCGTATACTATAATGATATTGGAACAAATGAGAAAAAACGGAGAAGGAAAATGTAAAAAAGTGGCAGGTGCTGCTTGCGCATATCGGAACCGCCGATGCATCTTTGGCGGGAGGCACGCCGGACTTCTGCTGTGGCATTTCTAGCAGAGCCGGGAACGGATGAAAAAGCAGAGGCTGCGGGGACAGAGATAAAAATACGTACACTTTCGGAGAGAGGAGGGGATCTGCGTTTTGCGGAAGATTTACGATATCAATCTGGATGCGGAACTGGAAAAGCTTTCGGAAAGTGCGGCGAGATGTCTTGCGGCCTTCGGTGCCGTGTTGTGGGCATATATTGCGGTCGTGTTTCTGATCGGTCCTCTCATCAGCGTTTATGACAGACCGCAGGTTTTGGTGTATGCCGCCGTAGGGTGGGTATGCAGCCGTACCTATTTTGAGTTTATCGGATATCAGGAGGCAGTGATCCCGCCGAAAGGAGCCGGGGATCGCCTGTCACGCAAGGAAATACTGATTGTAAACAGCAGATATATTCTGCGCCTGTTACGTTTCTATGAGTTTGTGATCGTTGCGTTTGCGCTTTTTGGATTGGAATATTTTTGGTCTATCGGACAAAAATGGTGGATGGCTATCCTGCAGATGCAGGCCATGCTGCCGGTTTTTGCTGTGAGCCAAAGCATATTCGCAATGCAGTTTTACAACGGAAAGTGGAAGAAAAAACAGGAACTACGTGCAATCAAAGAGGAAACCAAAGCTGCGAAAAAGCCAGCGGAACAAAGATAAAAGCCTGCCGTAACGGCGTGCAAAATTAGCGGAGAAATCATGTCAATTTGCTTTAGTTGCTCCGCAGTAAACAAAAAATTAACCCCGACAGATTCAAAAGATCTGTCGGGGTTCTGCTATTCGACAAATTGGGATTTTCTTATTTCTTTTTTGTGGTTTTATTAGCAATTCTATCGAATACCACATTCAACACACCATAAATTATTGAAGCACCAACAACCATTTTCCAATCCATGCTTTTAAACAGATATAATATTAATGCATAAACAAGTCCAAAAACAACCATGCCAATCAAGTATTTTACCCAGTTCTTCATAATCATACTCCTTGGCTTATTTTGCGAAGAGATCCTTCTCAGAGAGGGACTTAAGGCCTTCGCCGCCAAGCAGGGCGGCGGCGGTCATATTGTCGCTGACACGGAAGACCATGTAGGCACGGTCGGCATCGGCGGAGGCAAAGGCGTAGGTGTACTCGATATCCACGCCGCCGGCAGAAAGGATCTGCACGATGTTGGCGAGGCTGCCGGGTGTGTGGGGCACGGACACCGCGAGGACATCCGTCAGGCTGCAGATGTAACCGGCATCCTTGATGATCTCGGCAACTGCCTCGGGGTTCTCCGCGATGAGGCGGAGAATGCCGAAGTCCTGGGTGTCTGCAATGGAGAGGGCGTGGAGGTTGATGTTTTTACCGCCGAGAAGGGCGGCGACATCGGCGAGCTGGCCCTTTTTGTTTTCAAGAAATACGGAGATCTGCTTGATCATGGTGATTTCCTCCTTTGCTGTCAGTCATGCAGCTTGCGCTTGTCGATGACGCGGACGGCCTTGCCTTCGCTGCGGGTGATGGACTTGGGGGCCACAAGGTGGATCTTGGGGTTGATGCCGAGAACGGTCTTGATATCGTTTGCAAGAGCAGCCTCCCGGGCGCTGATCTCCTTGACGGTGTCGGAGAACTGATCGGGGCTGAGCTCCACGTTGATATCGAGGGTATCGTTGTTCTTTACGCGGTCCACAAGGATCTGGTAGTTGGGGGAATAGCCCTTTTCCAGAAGCACAGTCTCGATCTGGGAGGGGAAGACGTTGACACCGCGGATGATGAGCATATCGTCGCTGCGGCCCATGGGCTTGCACATACGCACGTGGGTGCGGCCGCAGGAACAGGGAGTGCGGTCCAGCACGCAGATGTCGCGGGTGCGGTAGCGCAGCAGGGGGAAGGCCTTCTTGGTGATGGAGGTGAAGACCAGCTCACCCTTTTCGCCGTCGGGGAGGACTTCACCGGTCTCGGGGTTAATGATCTCGGCGATGAAATGGTCCTCGTTGATGTGCATGCCCTTCTGCTCGCAGCACTCAAAAGCAACGCCCGGGCCGCTGGTCTCGGTCAGACCGTAAATATCATAGGCCTTGATGCCGAGGGCAGCTTCAATATCGCGGCGCATCTCTTCCGTCCAGGGCTCGGCACCGAAGATGCCGGCCTTGAGGTCGAGCTCATCGGGGGAGATGCCCATTTCCTTCAGGGTCTCGCCGATGTAGGCGGCATAGGAGGGGGTGCAGCAGATGATGGTGGAGTGAAGATCCTGCATAAACTGGATCTGGCGCTCGGTATTGCCGGAGGACATCGGCAGGGTCAGGCAGCCCACCTTGTGGGCGCCGTCATGGAGTCCGGAACCGCCGGTGAACAGGCCGTAGCCGTAGCAGACCTGGACCACGTCGTCCTCGGTGCCGCCGGCGGCCACGATGGCGCGGGCGGTGCAGTCCTCCCACAGGTCGATGTCATGCTGG
>JAFYLV010000176.1 GCA_017556885.1 Clostridia bacterium
CGAGCTTTGGCATGCACAGGCACAGTATTACGAGAAGTAAAAAAATAAGAAGCCCCGTATGGGCTTCTTATTTTTATGCTTTGCAGGCTTACAGGATCAGTTCCTTTGCGGCGTTGATCCACTCGCCGGTGGGAAGTTAATCAAAAATGTGGCTGTCGCGGTATTCTTTGACAAATCTTTTGATGTGAAAATAGGAAACAATGGGATTGATGATGGCGAAAGGACCGAGATTGGCAAGTGCGAGTAAGGTATCGAATTTTGCTATCAATTCATTATTGGCATTGAAATACAGCGGTACAACCATCAGGATATATACGCCGGCAATAACGATCAGCTGTGTCAGATAAACGCGGCGGAGATAATGAGAATAAGGATCACGATGGTTTATGATATCCTGCTCTGTATATGCGGTGCTAGCCCGCTTTATAAACAAAAGATACAGCAGGTTAAATGCCACTGCAAATATGGTCAATGACCGTGCAGGTGCGCTCGTCATCAGCTTCCCTGCATCAGAACCGCCGGAGAAGAGATAAACGATGGAAAGCGAAAGGAACAGGCATATAAAAAAACGCATGAAGCAGAGCAATACTTCGGCAAAGAGGGATCGGTTCGTGGACTGTGACTTCATATAATGATGCTCCTTTTTTGCAAAAGCGGGATTATTTCTGAACATTCGTTGTAAAAAACGCGGTAAAAATGCAAGCGAGAAGATTGCTTTGTGATTTTGTTTAGGTTTTCCAACATTGTCCCGGTATTATATAAATTCATTGCCAAGATTTGTTCGGTGGAATCATTAATGCCTGACGGTGCAAGATTTGTTCGGTTCAGCTGAACCACTGATTCGAAAGGAATCCACTTTTCGTCACACATCTGATTGGGATATATAGCATACCGACATAAATTGCTTGTATACGCGTATTGATCTTCGTTGGCAAGAGAGGGCATACCCTTTTCGCGAAGCAACAATGGTCGAGTATATCGCCTAACACAAAGAGTGTGCATGTTTACTATCAACAAATCGTCACATATGTATTTACAATTATAGTGAGATAAGGCATAGAGGGAAAAAGTTGTTTTGCCTGTTTTCGTACCCGCTAAAAATAGGACTCCTTTTTTGCGGAATTTTAAGGCAGTTCCGTGTAGTAGTATGTGTTCGGATCCTCTTGCTCGAAGTTGAGTGTGAATGAATCTTAATGTCGCACGCACAGCGAAGATTAGGGTGTTACAGAAAATGGTTTTTCCCGACAAATCTAAAATCCCATGGTAAAAAGTAATTGTCACAAGTTCGTCTGGGCTTTGCGGTTCCGACTCAACGGGATAGTATATTTGCAGAGAGGTTATTAAATCCTTACTGTCAGAATATATCAAAAACACTGGTCGGGTTTCTGGTATATTTATGTATGTGAAATAATCCATTTTTATATCTTGTCAGTCTTTTTTAAGATGTTCTTTTCTAAAAGCAGCTGTATAAAAGCTGATATATCATCTTTTGGAATAGCGGAGGAAATGGATTCGAAATTTTCAATATCTACCCCAGATTCAATCAATTTCCATATTTGAGTTTCAATTTCTGGAAAAAGATAAACTTTATCTTTTTGGAAATCTACTACAACAAGTCTACCGTCAAATTCCTCATAATATGCATCTTTGCTCAAGTTTGAAACGATCATATATAATCCTCGCGACTTCAGCGCAAAATCGGTATAAAACCGCAACTCACAGCATACGTACAGCCCAAAAGCATATCATCGATACAATTAAATGAGGGGGGATCAGCCTCCTTCATATAATCACCACAGTCAAGTGCCAATCCATTGCTACCACATACAGAATCTGCGTTAATTCTGATTGTTTCTAATAATTCGCTAAGGGTAAATTCGTACACTCTCAATTTGTGTTCCATTGTATAACTACCTCCACACGTGATTGTTATATAATATTTAACTTTTTCAGGGCGAAAAAAGCCTTTCTGTATTCGCACTCACCGTCTAAACCAAAAGTATCTCCTCGCGCGATAGCTAAGCCGATGCAACCGAATTCGCAACTACCTTTAAGACCGCAAGAATTACACTCTGTACTATTTAATAATATCTCCTTTCTTTTGATGGCTGTTAAGTTTCTCTGTTTTGCGATTTTAGAAGATACAACATCATTTAACGAAGTATAAAAAATATTTCCGATGGGGGTATTGCAGAACTGTTGACAAGAAATAACATCTCCGGAGGTCTTTATCGATATTGCTCTTACTTCGTCGCTTTCAGCGATACTACACCTGCAGACGGGTATTGGTAGTTCTACATCCAAAGCGTATTCTTTGTTGAGGGAGTGTATCAATCTATGTAAAGAAATTTTTTGATGGAATGAAATGCCGAGTTTGTCCCAGTTTTCAACAGCGTTTCCTTGCTTGGTAACCGAAACGAATGAAGGGCGTATTCCTAAACCTACTAGATACCTATATATATCTTCAACTTCGTGCATGTTTAATGCGGTGACACAGGTTCTTGCAAATTTCCAGTTCAATTTTGATGAAGCCAACAAGTGTAACCGGTCGTAAAACCTGTCAAACGTGTTTTGTCCCCGATGCGCTTCATACACCTCACGAGTAATACCGTCCACGCTAACTTGAACTCCAATATTACCGATACTTATTAATTCATCTAACAACTCATCCGTCAATAAGTGTCCGTTTGTCGCAAACAAAAAATTCTGATTTGGTGCAGAGCGGCAATAATTCAAAACATTGTCCAAATGGGAATAGAGCAGAGGTTCTCCGCCACCGAAACAAAAGAGGTTCGCGCCTTGGGCGGTTATCTGATTGCACACATCTTCGATTCGCTCTGATGGAAACTCGCGGCGATCTTCGAGCTTTTTGTTGTAACATTGTGCGCAATTTAAATTGCAATAATCTGTTAGTTCAATTATGACTTCTTGAAAATTCATGAGTCCATCCCTAATGCCATTAAATTTTAGTATTCATTCATATCCTGATGATGAGTATACTATGTACAAAATGAAATGTCAAGTAAAACTAGATAAATAGAGTAAAAATTTTTTACAATATAAAAAAGAATGATAGATAATTGGCGGTTAACTAAATATAAAATATAGCATAAGACCAAAAATGTGAAGGCAGGCGAGTATTGATATAAAACAAAAAGCTGTCGACCACCGACAGCTTTTTGGGTTTAGCGCACATCCATGTTCGGACACAGTATAGAAATAGCCGCTACTTGGATATATTTATACAATTCAGATTTGGGTAAAACTGTGAACATGGGCTTTTTCCATTCTTTCATAATTAAAGCAAGCCTCCATTAGTGTATAGTTGTAATTTCTTTGCAAGATCTTGGAACATAGAAGTGTTTATGCTGTAAAAGACCGACTTTCCGATATTTCTTGTTTTCAACACGCCGGATTTAATCATAAGAGAAAGATGATAGTATGTGTTTGGGGCGGAAAGCTGTAACTCTTGCTCCACATCCTTTGCGGATACTTCTCTTCGCTTGTGAATCAAGTCGAGAATTGCCTGGCGATTTGCATCAGAAATAGCTTGGCAAAAATTCTTGAGGTCTGGGCAAACGCTTTGCTTTTCCTGCATGGCCAGTACATTCAAATAATCACTTCCAAGCATGAGCAAGGCCATTCCGTTGACAATATTGCAATATATAACTGTTTCTGCATATGAGCAAAAGGTGACAAGCACTTCCTGAAAGATAGAAATATCAATGTTGCATAGATTTATGCTTTTTAACATCTGTGCGACATCATCAAGAATAAATCCATCGCGTAGTTTAAGATGGTTGCTATAGTTGCGATTATAGTCAAGTTGTTGCAAGATGCTCTTTTCCAGAAGCTCGTCAGATAATTTGCGGATTGCGCTTTCCGGATCTATGAAAAAATCATAAAGATAAACTTTTTGCTCATGGGACAGAGAAGATGATTTAATTACTTTGCTTACAGCGGAGATAGAGGTTTCGCATTGAATGATATCTTCTTCGCTGAGAAAAGGAAAATAGAAAGTGAGTACTTTTTCTATGATCTGGGTTGTGCGGTTAAGTTCTTCGCGAACCTTTGAAAGATTATATCCAGAATTAACCAACAGATCTGCCTTGTTGTCAAAAAAATGATGTGACATCATACACTTACCGGAATTGTTCATTTTGAAGAAAATAAGCAGGTCGTTGGAAATGGGCGGGGTATTTTCCAACAGATGCCTATAATGCGCCTGCTCTTCAGGGGTGATTTGAAAGGTACTGCTGTCTGCGAAAAAAACATCCCGGTTAAAGTGAAGAACAAAGAGAAAGAAAAGATCGTGCAATTGTCCGGGAGCATCTAAAAAAGTGATATGAGCCATATAACCTCCATGTCAATTTTGCTTCTCTTAAATAAGGCAAGGGTGGCACAAGGTGGATGCCGTTTACAGGATGAGCTCCTTCGCGGCGTTGATCCACTCGCCGGCGAGAAGACCGTGACCGGCATCGGTGGGGAGCAGACCGTCGGAGAGCCAGTATTCCGGCGCGCGCAGCTTGGAGGCGCGGGCCAGGGCGCTCTGGGCGGGGATGAAGGTGGTGCCGCAATCCCGGGAAAGGGTGCGCACCGTCTGCTGATAGTTGGTGGCGGCGGTGAAGATGGCATTGAAATTCTCCTCCGTGGCCGCGCCCGGCAGCAGGAAGGGCTCGATCATGACGGGCTTCACGTTGGGGAGAGCCTCCTTGAGTCGCTGAAGCAGGGCAAGATAGCCGTCGCTGTACTTCTTCAGCGGGGTGGGATAGCTGCCGTCGGAGGGGAGGATATCCTCCATGCCGATGCAGATGGAGATGATATCGGGATTTGCGGGCAGGATCAGCTCGTCAAAGCGATCAAGCACATCCGCGATGCGAAGACCCTTTTCGGACACGACGGAGAAGCTGAGCCCTCGATCGTAGTAGGAGGAGGACATCAGAGCACTGACGAGGAAGGGATAGCCCGCCGCATCCATGGCGGGGGTGGCGCGGTCGCCGATAAAGAGAACGGAAGGCATGGTTTACTGCTCCTTTTTCAAAAGTGAGGGGAATTTCGCCGTGAGGTGATAGATGGGCATGCCTGCGGCGGTGAATTTATCCTCGTATTCGGTGGTGTGGTTGGGAAGGTCGGTGGCATGCAGGTCAAAGCAGATATCCCGCAGGATGAGACCGTAGCCGGAGAGCTCGTTTAAGGAGAACTCAAAGAGGCCGCGGTTGTCCGTCTTGAAATGCAGGTCGCCGCCGGGGGCGAGGATGCGTTCGTAGAGTTCAAGGAAGACGGAATGGGTCAGGCGGCGCTTGGCGTTGCCCTTCTTGGGCCAGGGATCGCAGAAGTTGACGTAGAGGGCGCTGACCTCACCGGGGGCGAACCAGTCGTAGATGGCACCTGCGTCACCGTTGACAAAGCGGACGTTGCGGATGCCGGCCTCCATAGCCTTTTCCATGGCCATGACGATGGCCTCGGTCACCTTTTCAACGGCAACAAAGAGGGTATCCGGCTCGGCCTGCGCCTTTTTGAAAACAAAGGAGCCCTTGCCGCAGCCGATCTCCACGTGGAGGGGAGCAGCGGAAGTGTCAAAGGGCATATCACCAAAGAGGGAACGCCAACCGCCGGCCTCGGCGGCGGGTTCGGCTACCAGCAGCGCGGAAACACGCTCCATGCGGGGGCCGATATTCTTCTTTTTTCGCATTCTTGCGCACATATTTCTGATCTCCGTATCGAATTTGGTTTACAAGCATTCATTATACCACAAAATATATGCGGTGACCATAGCTTTTGCGGGAATGGAGGTATAAAGTATGCGCGGATGGAAGAAAACCCTGCTTGCGGCGGCGGGCGGGGGAATATTTGCCCTCGCAGTGGATCTGTTTTATCTGCCGGCGGGTATCACCACCGGCGGTATCACCGGCATTGCCATGCTGCTGAAGCGTGGATTCGGGCTGCCGGTGGGAATCACCTCTCTTGCGTTGAACGCACCGCTGTTTGTGCTGGCTTTCCGATATCTTGGACTGCGCTTTGCGGCGGCAAGCCTGTACGGCGCGGGAATTTCCTACATTGCCTGCGATATGCTGGCGTTTCTTGAGAGGACGGCGGCAGCATCTGTTGTACGAACGGATCCGCTGCTTGCCGCCCTGTTTGGAGGGATGCTCATGGGCGGCGGGCTGGGGCTTGTTTTCGCCGCCGGAGGGACCACCGGGGGCGTGGATATCGCGGCGGCGCTGGTACACCGGAAAAAGCCGGGACTGTCCCTCGGGCGGGTGATGCTTGCGGGGGATCTTGCACTCATTGCCGTGGGAACGGCGGTGGACGGAGATATTCGCGGGTTTATGTACGGCTGCGTGGCGCTCTATGTTTCTGCCCGCGCCATCGATGCGGTGCTCTACGGGTTGGAGCGGGGGAGTGCGGCTCTGATCGTCACCGACCGGGCGGAGCGGGTCAAGGAAGAGATTTATACCCGCCTTTCCCGTGGCGTGACAGAGCTTCCTGCCCTCGGGGGCTACACCGGGGAGAATCGTACGGTGCTTCTCTGCGCGGTTTCCCTTTCGCAGACGGCATCGCTTACCGCCGCGGTGCGGGCGGGGGATCCGGATGCCTTTGTGATCCTCACCGAAGCGAGGGAGATGATCGGACGGGGCTTTGTCCGGAAGTGAAACGTGCCGCCCGGAATTTGCCGGACGGCACGTGCGTTTCAGTTGTGTTCAGCGGTCTTCGATCACAGAAAGAACGACCTTTCCGATGTTTTCGTTGCGCTGGAGGATGGCATGGGCCTCTTCGGCCTGCGTAATGGGCAGTACCTTCCAGATGGAGGGGTGGATGGCGCCGGACTCGATGAGCGGCCAGACCTTTTCTACCAGCTCGGCAAGGAGGCGCGCCTTGAATTCGGGAGCGCGGCTGCGCAGCGTGCTGCCAACAAGATGCAATCCGCGGGTAAGCAGAGGACGGAGCAGAACATTCGTCTCCGTGCCGGCAAGGGTGGCAATGAGCACCCAATAACCGCCCCGCGCCAGATAGGGGAGACATTTTCCAATCATTTCGCCCGCGACGCAGTCCATGGCAACGGAAACGGGACGGCCGGCTTCTTCCTCCGCACGAAAATAATCCGCAGGGTCTTCTTTATTGGTGTTGATGATGATGTCGGCACCGAGGCCGCGGATGCTTTCGGCAGTGGAATCGGCGCGCACCGTGGTGATGACGCGGGCGCCGAAGGCCTTGGCAAGGGGGATGGCTACCGAGGAGAGCCCGCTGGAGCCTGCGGGGATAAAGGCGGTCTGTCCGGCCTGCAGATGTCCCTCTATAAAGAGATTGAGGTAGGAGGTGGCGAAAGCCTCGGGCAATGCGGCGGCCTCCACCAGGGAGAGACCGGCAGGTACAGGCATGAGCATATCCTCCCGCACGGCCGCATATTCGGCATATCCGCCGCCGCCAAGGAGGGCACACACCCGGTCACCTGTCTTCCAGCGTGTCACCGTGCTGCCAACGGCGGCAACGGTGCCTGCGATCTCCAGCCCCATCCATTCCGGACAACCGGGCGGCGGGGGATATTTGCCCTCCCGCTGCAGAAGATCGGCACGGTTGAGTGCCGCGGCATGGACTTTGACGAGAACTTCATCTTCCCGAATGACAGGATCGGGAACATCGCTCCAAAGAAGGTCTTTGTTTTTATCTGTAAGAATAGCTTTCATGGTGATTCTCCGGAATTTTAATCAATTTCACAGCTATGGATGCGGATGCCGCCGACAATATCGGAAAGTACCTTCTGTACGAGATAGTCATGCTCGTAGGTGAAGGGGTTTTCCTTGACACCGCAGATGTATGCGTGGAAATCCCGCATCATGTCATCGTATCTGCCGTAATAGGTATCATCCACAAAGGGAACGTTTTCACAGATGTTTTCGTAGGGCTTGTCGCACGTGTCCGCGTGGGCGACAGTCATGGTCAAAGGGCGCTCCAACGGGCAGATGTTGACGGTGCCGCGGCTTCCGGAGACCACAAACTGGCGGCGGCCGAAGCCGTTGACCTCCACGGAGGAGACAAAAATACGGGCAAGGGCTTTGTCATATTCCAGCACCGCGAGGGTATTGTCCTCAAATTCGATGCCGTCAAGCCCCGTTTTCTTCAGATACGAGGTGACGGATTTCGGTTCGCCCAACAGATAAACGGCGAGATCCACCAGATGACTGCCGAGTATATACATGATGCCCCCGCCGAAGTTGGTCAGCCATTTTTTGTAGGCCGGGGGATGGAAGGTGCTCATCTCTGTGTTGATTGCGTAAAGCTCGCCGAGCTCGCCCCTGCGGATACGTTCAAAGCAGTCCGTGATTGCCGGATTGTAGCGGTACATATAACCGAGCTGAACGGTCAGCCCTTTGGCCTTGGCCGTATCCAGCACGTCCTTATATTCTTCGAGGGTGCCGCTTGCCGGCTTGTCCATGTGAATGTGCTTGCCGGCATCCACGCAAAGCTTTGCATACCGCGTAAGATCCCAGACGTCCGATTCCACCAAAATGGCATCACACTTCGCAAGGATCTCCGCAACGCTCATGCGGGGAAGATCGCGGTAATTGAACAGATCACCGCGCTTCTCCACCCACCGCGGATTTTCCTCCGCATAGCCGACGATCTCAAAGAGGTCGGGGAACTTTCGCGCGGCATACATCTTGGCCTCGCCGTGATTGTGGCCGATGCCGATCTGGCCGAGGCGGATCTTTTTCATGGCAGATATCTCCCGAAGAATGTATTTCCAAGGACAGTATAACACAGAATCGGGTTTTGCGCAAATCAGAAAAGGACAGGGGAAAGCCCCTGTCCTTTTACATATGTTTTGATTTTTTTGTTATGCCTTCTGCTTGAGCAGGTCGCGGATCTCACGGAGCAGATCCTCGGCAGTGGGATTGGCCTCGCGCTCAAGACGGGCCTTTTCCTCCTCGGCGGCCTTGGCGGCAGCCTCTGCAGCAGCCTCAGCCTCCGCCTTCTCGGCGAGGTAGGCGGCAACGGCTTCCTGATCGGAAAGCTTGACACCGCGGGCCTTCAGAGCCTGGCGATCCTCGGCGGTGAGGGAGCCCTTGAGCTTTGAAAGCAGGTCGCCC
>JAFYLV010000177.1 GCA_017556885.1 Clostridia bacterium
AAGCGTGGACGGATCGGCAAGGATCGCGCGGTAGAATGCATCCGCCGCAGGGTTTCGAAAGTCACGTTTCATAACGGCAGCCTCCGGAAATCAAAGCAGCTTTGCGAGGGCCTCGCCGGCGGCGCGGCCAAGCTTTTCGAGGCCGACGGCACCGAAATGGCCACCGACGTTGGGGTTCATGTTGGCAGGATCCTGCTCAAGCTCCGCGGTGAGCCGGGTGAGCATGGTAAAGAGGGGATGGGAGGCGCAGACATCCTCCTGCGCTGCGATGATGCCCTCATCCCAGGCCGTTTTGCAGAAATGTCCCACACGGATGACGCCGAAGCGCTCAAGCCCGAACTCGGCGGCAAAGGCCTCGCCGAGGGCGACGAGGCGCTCGGCATAGGTCTCACGGGTGCAGTGGAAGATGGAATCGCTTTCGCCCTGCAGCCACATCAGGGATACGGAGCGGACGGCGTAGGTCTCGCCTGCCTTGCGGATGCCGGCCTGCACCTTGCGGAGAAGAACGGTATAGCCGTCGGTGCCGGGAAGCCACTGGTGAACCTGAGTGGAACCCTTTGCGGCATGGATGGCAAGCACCTCACGGTCGGTGGCGGCATGCACGGCGGCGCAAGCCGCAGGGACAAGGCTGGCATTTTTATAGCAGGCTTCGCCGAGAACATTTTCGTCAAGCCACTGCTGGAGCGGGATGCCGTCGGTAAAGGGGGGATAGCCCTCGCTTCCGTCGGCACGGAGATTTTCGCCGACGGGGTCAGTGAGGGGATGGAGCGAATCGGTGAGATAGCGGTATTCGTATGCGCCGCAGACGGCGCCGTCAAGATATCGCCCTTCGGCCTGTCCCTGCATGTTGGACTGACCGGCAAAAATAATGATATCGATCTCTTTCATGTCATTTCACCAACATGGTCTTGATATTGGAGCCGGATTTAGCATCAGCAAAGGCGGCGTTGATATCGTCGATGCGATATTTGTTGGCAAGCTTTTCGATCTTGCTGTGCAGCTCGGGATGTGCCTCAAGGAACGCGACATAGTCCTTGACATCGGGGATGGAATACTGGGAGGAGCCGAAGATGCGGAGCGCCTTGAAGGTGATGATCTGCGGCTGGATCTCCACGCCGCCGGAGGCGCTGTACTGTCCGGGGACGAGGTAGATGCCGCGGTTGCGGAGGATATCCATACCCTGTACGATGGCACGGGGAGCGCCGGAGGCCTCGAAGCAGAGATCCACGCCGAGACCGCCGTTTTCTGCGGCGAGGGCGGCGGTGACGGCTTCCTCACCCTCCTTGGCAAGACTGAAGACCCGGTCGGCGCCAAGCTCCAGCGCGAGAGCCTCGCGCTTTGCGTTTTTTCCGGAGGAAATGGCATAAACCTTTTCAATGCCGAGAGATTTCAGATACATAACGCCGAAGATGCCCACGGGACCGAGTCCCTGCACCACGGCAACGCGCACCTCGGAGAAATCGACGCCGCCGCGCTTTGCCAGGCGGACTGCATGGAATGCCGTCGGACCGGGGCAGGCAAAGGTGGCTGCAACGGCAGGATCAACAGACTCGGGGATGCGGATGAGGTTTGCAAGCGGGGTGAAGTTTTTCTCAACATAGCCGCCCCAAAGGTAGGGAGACTCGTCGATGGAACCGCCGTTGGTGACCTTCATCGCGACGCAGTTTGCATCGTCGCCGGTGCGGCACAGCAGGCACTCGCCGCAGGGAACAGCGATATCGGCAATGACGGCATCGCCAAGCTTCAGACCGTAGGCGGCGGCCTCATCGGGGTTTACATCCTCGATGCGTCCAACAAATTCGTGGCCGATGACCGTGGGGGGCTCGACGGAAAGTTTTCCGTTGTGGAAATGGATATCCGTGCCGCAGATGCCGCTGGCGATCAGATCCATACGGGCATAGCCGGACGGCGCGGACACGACGGGGAACTCGCGCACTTCAAAATCTTTGTTCGGGCCCATAAAGACCGCTGCTTTTGCTTTCATTTTTGTTGATCCTCCTTATGATTCCATGGTTACGGTAAAATAATTTTCATAGAGCTTGCGGAGCCGGGATTTTTCCTCCGCCGTTTGGGGCGGGGTCTCACGATAGGCATAGGCAAGACCGAGAGCCTCATATTTTCCGCTGCCGAGGCGGTGAAAGGGAAGAAGATCCACTTTCGTTATGCCGAATTCCTTCAGCCGGGCGCAAATTAAGGAAACGTCCTCTTCGGCGGTGTTGAAGCCGGGGATGAGAGGGATGCGGATGCGGACCGATGCACCCTCGGAGAGAAGCTTTTGCAGGTTTTCCTCCACAAGGGAGAGGTCGCCGCCGACGGTATCGCGGAATTTTTGCGGGCTTGCGGTCTTATAGTCCCAGAGCCATGCATCCGCAAAGGGGATCAGAGCCTCGACGGCAGAAAAGGGAGCATAGCCTGCGGTGTCAATAAAAAGGGAGATGCCCGCGGCTTTCAGACGTGCGGCAAGCTTTGCCGCGGCTGCGGCCTGCAGGAGAACTTCGCCGCCGGAGAAGGTCACGCCCCCGCCGCTTTCACGGTAGAAATCGGCATCTTCGGTAAGCTCGGCGAAAATCGCATCCTCCGTCATGCGGCGGCCGCAGATTTGCGCCCCGGCGGGATAGTTGAGCGTGACGGGGGCGGCGGAGAGAGTCTCGGGGTTATGGCACCAGGGGCAGCGCAGGTTGCAGCCCTTGAAAAAGAGCGTGGCGCGGATGCCATCCCCGTCGCCAACGGAGAAATGCTGGATGTTTGCAATATTTGCATCCATAAACGGGGCTCCTATTCGTGCTGGGTGCGGCTGAGAATATCCAGCTGCACCTCCCGGGCAAGGCGGACGTAATATTCCGAGAAGCCGCTGACGCGCACCACAAGGGTGGGATATTTCTCCGGATGATCCATGGCATCCAGAAGGATCTCACGGGAGGTGGCGTTCATCTGGATCTCCTGTCCGCCCCGGGCAAAATAGGTGCGGACCAGGGCGGCAAGCTTTTTAAGTTTATCACCCTCAAACATGGAGGGGGAGAATTTCTGGTTGATGACCGTTCCGCAGGCGACCTTGGTATAGTCGGGTTTGGAAACGCTCAAAAGCGTGGAGGTCGCGCCGCGGGTATCCCGTCCGTAGGTGGGAGAGGCGGCGTCGGACAGAGGTTCGCCGGCCTTGCGGCCGTCGGGGGTCGCGCCGATGCGGCGTCCGGCATAGATGTTCTGCACATTTGCGGCCATGGCGATGTAGAAGCGGCCGTTATCGGGGGTGCGGAAGCGGTCAAATTCACCGGCAAGGAAATCCAAAAACCAAACGGCATATTTGTCTGCAAAATCATCGTTATTGCCGTATTTCGGGGCGGCAAGAAGCATTTTTTGCAGATCCTCATACCCCTCAAAGTTTGCGGCGAGGGCATCCCGAAGCTCCGAAAGGGTGGCGGCGCGGTCGGTAAAGACGACCTTTTCAATGGCGGCAAGGGAGTCTGCCGTGGTGCCGACGCCCATGAGAACGGCACCGTGAGCGGAGGGGTATTTTGTGCCGCCGTTGTTGATATCCAGTCCGCGCTCGACACATTCCCGGCAGAAGCAGGAAAGAAAGGGGGAGGGGAAGGCATCCTGCCGGATGCCGCCGTTCTTTGCATTGAAGGAGGCACAGTATTCCGCGGCGCCCACAGAAAGCTCAGCCTCCAGAAGAGACATGAAGTCCTTCATGGAGGAGATGCTGTCCGCATCGGTGCGGGTAATGCCGACGGAGTTGTTGTAGGTGCTGATGCCTCCGTTCAGCACATAATCGATGAAACGGGGGACGTCAAAACGGCCGTCCGACCAGGCAGGCTGCTGACCGGCAAGGAAGTTTTCAATGCAGCCGACCATGCAGTAGTTGTAAACGTCTTCCTTTTCATATCCCATGCGCAGCAGGGCAGGGATGTTGACCTCGTCGTTCATCAGTGCAGGATAGCCAAGTCCCGTGCCGATGCTTTCCAGGCATGCAAGCAGGAAATCCTCCGGCGTTTCCTTTGAAATGCGGGCGGAAAGGTTCGGTCCGGGGGCGTTGCAGGCACGGACGGCCTGCAGGATGCATCGGGAAAGTCCGTTGACGGAGGTGCTTCCGTCGGTTTCGGTGCCGCCGATGCAGATGTTGACAACATCGGAGGTGGGGATCTTTGTAAAGGTGTTGCAAAGAAGCTCCACCGCTTCTTCATCGGTCAGCCGTCCGGCGGCAATATCGGCGGCATAGAGGGGATAAAGATACTGGTCCATCCGTCCGAGGGCCATAGCGCCGCGTTCTTCCAGCATAAAGGCGGTGTGGCAAAACCATACCAGCTGCAGTCCCTCCGCAAAGGTGGAGGGGGCGGCGCAAAGCAGGGCGCGGCAGTTTTTGGAAATAAAGGAAAGTCGATCCTCGTCGTAGTCATCAAGACCGAAAAGTCCCTCGGCTGCAGCGGCATAGTTTGCGATGAGCCGTCCGAAGCCCTGCAGGGCGACGGTCATGCCCTCCAGCGTCTGCAGCCGGTCGGGGTCGGCGGCGTGGACGGCACGGGAATTTTCAATGTCCTCATGAAGGCCGGGCAGACCGCGAGTGAGGATATAGGCATAATCGGGGGCAAAGTGGCTGTCGTTGGTCCAAAATTCACGCTTTCCTAAGGATGCTAAAAATCGGTTTGCGTGTTCGAGGACTTCCTGCGGTCCGACATAGCTTGCGCCGCGCAGACAGCCAACGATGAGATCGTTTTTGTGGATGTGAGTGCCGGCATAAGAAAACAGACCGGCAACGCCGTAGGCGCGCAGCAGGGGAAGGGGGGCACGGATATGTTCGCGCATCCCGAGAAAACGGTAATAGGCAGGGGTGAATTTGCCGCGGGGAGCCGTGAATTCTTCCCGCAGAGCTTCGTAGAGTTTCATAAACAGATCACCTCACTTTGCATTATAAGTGACTGCCACGTCTTTGCCAATGCAGAGAATTAAAAAATCTTGACAAAATGAATATAAAATTATATGATACACAAAAGGGAGGGAGCGCCCATGCAGTATATGGATATCACACGTTTGCCGGAGATCTGCTTTGCCCATGCCTACAGTGCGTCAAATTACAGGAATACTTTTAAAGAAAATCGGGAGACTGTGGAGGTCACCTTCGTGGCAGAGGGTGAATTAACGCTGCGCAAAGGCGGCTCTGAATGGCATGCAGGACCTGGAGATATTCTTTGTTTGATTCACGATGAGGACTGCGAGATATTCTCCCTTGGGTATCATGCCCACCGCACGGTGTGTGCCCGGGTGGACTGGGTGGAAACGGAATCGGAAAACGGACTTGTACTGCCGCCGGTGACTCCGGCGGGAGAAGGCACAGAGGCGGTCTGTCGCCGCATTGACGATTTGATTTGGAGCCCCTACCGACATGAGGGGACGGCGGTGCGCGGCGGCGCGGCTTTTCTGGAGATCCTTTCCCGGATCGATGCCATCGGACGGGAGCAGTCCCGCCGCATCCCCGAGGGGGAGATGCTGGTGCGCCGGGCAAAACGCTATATTTACCGGAATCTGGACCGGCCGATCACCCAACGGGAGATCGCGGCGCATCTTGGCATTACACCCCAGTATCTGTGTAATATTTTCCGCCGGGCGGAGGGAAAATCCCTCATCCGGTATGTCAACACAGCCAAGCTCAAAGGGGTGGAGGCGCTGATGGAGAAGGAACATATCCGGCTCTACGAGGCGGCGCGCCGCTTTGGATATCAGGATGCAAATTACGTCTCAGGACTGTATAAAAAAATCTTCGGCCGGAATATCACCGATCGCCCCAGCCGTAACGGCGAGGGCTGGGCCGATGAGGAGAAAAGCATATGAACGAGATTGAAAAAAACACGGTGGAGGCCGTACGTCAGCTGGAAGGGGAAGGTTCGGTCTTTTTTCTGCGCGGAGGTGAAGATCCCGGGCTGAAGGTGCTTTTTGTGGGAAACTCCATCACGCTGCACGGCCCGAAGGCGGACCTCGGATGGAACGGATGGCACGGAATGGCGGCATCTTCGCCGGAGAAGGATTACGTGCATCTTTGTATACGGGAGATGACCAAAAAGCATCCCGATGTATCCTTTGCCATTGCGCAGGTCTGCGAGTGGGAAGTGAATTATAAAAACGGAGCGGAACGTCTGCCGATATACGCGGAGATGCGGGAATTTGGCGCGGATGTGATCATTATGCGCACGGTGGAGAATTGCCCGGTCAAGGATTTTGATGCAGAGCGTTTTCTCGTGGCATATAAAGAATTGATCGCCTATCTGGATCCCGATAAAATGGCGAAAATTGTACTGACGACCTCCTTTTGGCCGCATCCGGCGGATGAGACCATCCGCGCGTTTGCAAAAGCGTCGGGATATGCCCTTTGCGAGCTTGGCGACCTCGGACGAGATCCTGCCATGAAGGCGATCGGGTTGTTTGAACACCGCGGCGTTGCCGAGCATCCCGGAGATGCCGGAATGCGAGCCATTGCAGACCGTATACTTGCGGCGCTGGAAAAAACAGAATAAAAAAGGCGGCATAGCAAAACTTGCTATGCCGCCTTTTGCGGTTATTTATCGATGACGATGGTCTCGCCCGGGGCGATGGAATAGAGGGTCTTGTCCACGTCAAACCAAACGGTCAGCAGCGTGGGGTTGTAGATGCGGCGGCCGTCGGCACTGTAACGCAGGGAACGGTAGGCCTCCACATAGTCATGGATCTCGATGTTGGTGGCATACCAGATATCGTCTTTGCCGGCAAAGGTCTCGCAGATGCGCTCCATATGATCCCAGTTGTCCTTCAAACGGAGCT
>JAFYLV010000178.1 GCA_017556885.1 Clostridia bacterium
ATCAAAGCTTGCCACAAATTCAAACATCGTCAGGGCGATGTGCCGGATCTCCTGAAATACGGCGGAGATCATGGAATAGTATTCTTCAATGTTGTACTCGTCGATTTTTCTGCCGTCCACCAGGATCTCGCCCTTGGTCGGCCGGTAAAACCCGCAGAGGAGCTTGACCAGCGTGGTTTTTCCCGCGCCGTTCATGCCCACCAGGGCAAGGCTTTCCCCGGCGCGCAGGATCATATTTATGCCCTTCAGGGTATAATCCTCCGCCCCGTTGTATTTATACCACACATCCCGCAGGCAGATCTCCGGCGCAGCGGTGGGCAGCGCGCAGCCCTTCCCGTGGTTGAAGGTGTTGGGGTAATCGTAGAGCTCCCGGTAATAGGCAATTCTTTCCGCCCGGGTGCTGAAGGCCGCAAGATCCCCGACGAGGCTCTGCATAAAGCCCGCAACCTGTCCGACGATGCCGAAATAAAAGACGAAATCACCCGCCGTAAGCTCCCCTTCAAAGAGAAGACCGATGAGCACAACATAGGCAACGCCGTTCTGCACAAGGCTCAGAAGCCCGGCAAGCACCGAGGCCCACAGCCCCCGCAGGGATCCCCGCTTTTCCCACGTCAGCACAAAATGCTGATAGTCCCGCATCATCCCCTCGATCCAGCCCTCCAGCCCGTAGAGCCGAATATCCTTTGCGACGGTAAAATCCTCGGACAGGCGGGAAAGGTAGGTCTTTTTCCGCGTCTCCTTTTCCCAGCGGTGCTTGTTTTTCTCCCGCCAGACCGGCTGCCACCGGGTGGTAAAATAGGAAAGCACTGAAACACCCAGCACCACGGCAAAAACAACCGGTTTCAGAAACGCAAGCAAAGATATATAGGTGACAATACCTGAAATATGGATCAGCGTTTTGGATATATCCTCCCAGAAGAATTCCAGTGAGCAGTTTCCGTGATTTACATCTTCCTTGGCATACCCCATGATTTTCTCAAAATCCTGTTTTTCGGTGTTTTCAAAATCGGTACCAAAAAACTGAATGCAGGCCATTTCGCCTTGAAACACAATGCTTGGATAGTATCTTCGGGAGCTAAGCCTAGTCTGGATAAAATTATTTGTCTCATTCAAAAGCCACTGCGCCGCAATAAACACCCCGACAAGGACGGCAAGGGTGGAAAAAGGGGCGCCGGAGCCGATGCTGTCGATGAGACACTTGGAAAAATAGGAGGAAAGCAGCGGCGTGACCACCGCCACCGGAACGCTGGCAAAAATAAAGAACACAAATCTTCGGTCCAGCCGCCAGAGCTTTTTCATCGCCCAGGTAAAGCAGCCAAGGGTGGAATACTTCCGCTTTTTGCGGGCTTCTTTATTCTTCATGGACATATCAACCTCCGGGAACTTATGTTGATGCTATTATACCGCAGGGACAAAAAAAATGTGCGATCTGTTGTCAAATGTCGAAAATCTGATGCTGATCGCACGGTTTGCTGATTCGGATTGGGGCAGCAGCACCTCTGTGGAGAAGGCGCCGTCCTCGCTGGCCCGGGTGAGATATCCGCCGTGTTTTTTCACAACGGCGTCGATGCGGGCAAGGCCGAAGCCGTGACCTTCCCCGCGGGCACTGCGAAAAGCGGTCTTTTTCCCGCCGGGAGCCGTATTTGTGACGGAGATATAGAGATAATTTCCCTTCATTTCCATATACAGCCGGATGAGGCGATCCTCCTCCGGCAGGGTGGCACAGGCCTCCGTTGCATTATCCAAAAGATTTCCGAGGATGATGCACAGGTCGATCTCCGGCACGGACAGCGCCACGGGGATGCGCGCCTCCGCCTTGATGCGGATATTGTGCTTTGCCGCAATGGAGAGCTTACTGTTGAGAATGGCATCCGCCATGCGGTTTCCCGTGCGGATGACCGTTTCCACCTCGGTCAAGTCGGCATCCAGCATGTCGAGATAGGCGTCGATCTCCGCATATTCCCCGGCCTTGGCGTGGGCCTTCATGGTCTGGATATGGTGGCGATAGTCATGCCGCCAGCCCCGCATGCGGGAAAACATCTCCTCCACCTCGGCATAATATCGCGCGATCATTTCCTTTTCCGCGGCGGCAAGCCGCTTTGCCAGCAGTTTTTCAAGCATCCGGTCTCCACCTCACAAAACGCGGATGAGCGCCTCATGCACCGCGGGGTACATGCCCCGGCTGATGGGGATGTGCGCGCCGTCCGTCAGGATGATCTCCGTGCGGGAGATGCGTTTGATATGTCCAAGCCCCACGATGTAGGAGCGATGCACGCGAAGAAAGGTATCGTCAAGCTGTCCCGCAAATTTTGCAAGGCTCTGCCGGATGCGGTATGCGCCCTCTTTTGTGTGCACGCACACATATACGTTCTCCGCCTCGGCATAGAAAATGTCCGCCAGGGGGATGCGCACCGTCTCCTCCGCCGTTTCAACAAGAACGGATCTCTGCCCCCGGCCGATATTCTGCACCGCCCGGTCAAGCACGGGAAAGAGCTTATCCGCATTTGCCGGTTTGATGAGATAATGCAGGGCGGAAACGTCAAATCCATCGGAAAAATACTCGTAATAGCCGGTAACGAAAACGATCTGCAGCACCGAATTCTCCCGACGGATCTCACGGGCCAGCTCCACGCCGGACATACCCGGCATTTCAACGTCAAGAAGCAGAATGTCAAAATCCTTTGTTTCCTCATAGGCAAAAAGAAAGGCCTCTGCCGAGGGAAAGGCGCGGATATCCGCCTCGGTGCGGACTTTTTTTGCCCATGCGCGCACAAGCTCCGCAAGATATTCCGCCTGCTCGCCGCAATCGTCGCAGATGGCGATCTTCAGCTGCATATCTCCATCTCCTTCCGGCCGTAGTCTTTGCTTTTTATTATAGCATGTCCTCCTCGCTCTGTCAAAAAAGTGCCGCCGGCAGGTCTTGCCCGCCGGCGGCGTTATTTCGCGTGTTTAGTTTTCCGTCTCTGTTTTCTTTTCCTTCCGCTTTGCAAGGCTGCGGCGCAGGAGGATCACGGTGACCGCCGCGATAACGGCAAGCATGGCAAAGTAAATGATATTGCCCGCAATGCCCACAAAGAGCGCCCGGAAGAAGCTGCCGATCTCATAGGCACTCTCGGCGATGCGGCCGCCGATCTCGCCCCAGAGTCCGGGCTTTTCCACCGGCATTTCCCGCTCCACCTCGTTTATATAGAGCGAAAGCTTTGCGTAGGCGATCTGTGCATCGTAGCTTCGCAGAGTGGCCTCATAGCTCTCCAGCTCTGCAAGGACCTCCGTCAGCCGTCCGCGGACCTCCAGAATGTCCGAAAGACTGCCGGATTTATCCAACAGGGCCATGAGCGCATCCCGCTCCCCCTTCAGGGCAGCGATGTGGCTCTCGGTGTCGATATAGCTTTCGGTCACATCCTTCGCCGCCTCGGAATAGCATACCACCGTTCCCTGTTCGCCAAGCTGCTCACAGAGCTTTTCAAGCTTTTCCGGCGGGATGCGCACCACGTATTCCGCATATCGCATGCCGGCGCTCCGTTCCCGGGTGCTGACCGACTCGATATAGCCGCCAAGCTCGCCGACCGCCTTGCGCAGATTTTCCGAAAGGTTGCCAAATTCCTTGGTCTGCACGGACATTTCCGCTGTGACGATGCGCTTGCGTCCATCCTGCAGGCCCGACACGGTAACGGACATATCAAATTCCATTTCCTTGTCCGCCAAACCTTCCGTGACCACGCTGTCCCCCCGGCTGCCGGGAGCCATGGAATTGCTGGCGGTGGCGGCACAGCCTGCGAGCATTCCCACAAACAGTATAAGCGCAAGTACAAATGACGCGATTCGCAGCAGTTTCTTTCCTTTCATAAACAAAGACCTCCCTGATTCCGTTTTGGGTTTCTTCACCCATAATACGGAACGGGAGGTCGTTTTATTGGAATTTTTTGAGATTATTTTTTGAAATTGGGAAGGAATGCACCGATACCGGAAAGGGCGGCCTGCAGTTCCTTCACCGGGAGGGCGCGCAGCGCGGTGTCCTTCTTTGCGGCGAGGGCAGCAGCCATACCGGCGGCCTGGCCGGTGATATAGCAGCCGGGCATCACACGGATGGAGGCCTGCATCTGACGGTCGGTGCCGACGCAGCGGCCGGCAACGAGGAGGTTCTCGGTGCACTTGGGCAGCAGCGTACGGAAAGGGATGCCGTAGCTTTCGCCCACACCATATCGCAAATCTTCCAGATGCTCCTTCAGGAAGTTATCATACTGTTCCTTATTTCGGGCATCACGATGGATATCCACGGGATAGCTGTAGCGGCCGATCTCATCGTCAAAGACAGCGCGGGCGCGAAAATCGTCCACCACGAGGTTATATTCGCAGTCGATGCGGCGGGTTTCGCGCACGCCCATCATGTCCGCCGTCAGCAGCATTTCGGCATTCTCATAGCCGGAAATGCGCTCGCGGTAGAAATTGCGCAGCTCCAAAAGCTGGCGGCGCTGGGTGATGAGGGCATCCGTAAGGCTCTTTTCATCCGTTCCGTCCAGTCCGTAGGCATGACCGATGTTGCCGCCGCCGGTGGTGTCGCCGATACGCCAGATGCCGGGATGATGCCGGTCGGGATCGGTAAAATAGCCCTCGTCGATGGCCTTGTCGAGGATCTCGCGCAGCTCGGGACCGGTGGGGCGGCGAGCCCAGTCTATATTGCACCAC
>JAFYLV010000179.1 GCA_017556885.1 Clostridia bacterium
GCTCGCGATACCTATGCGCCCAATGCAAAGGTGTATGAGGATTACCTGGAGCTTGTCAAGGATCCCGATATCGATGTTGTCAACATCGCGACCCCAAACTTCATGCATGCCCCCATCGCCATTGCAGCGCTGAAGGCCGGCAAGCACGTCTTCTGCGAGAAGCCCGACTCCATCACCGTTGAGAACGTTCTTGCCATGAAGGCTGCCGCCGAGGAGAGCGGCAAGGTTCTGATGGTCATGCGCAACAACCGTTTTGTGGAGGCTTCCTCCTTTGCAAAGCAGTTCATTGAGGACGGCCGTATGGGCGAGATCTACGCCGGTCGCTGCGGTTGGCAGCGCCGCCGCGGTATTCCCGGCAAGGGCGGCTGGTTCACCACCAAGGAGGAGTCCGGCGGCGGTCCCCTCATTGACCTTGGTGTGCATATGATCGACCTCGCCATCTGGCTGATGGGCAACCCCACCCCCGTGGCCGTCAGCGGCAACACCTTCCGTTATTTTGCCAATTCCAACACCTCCGACTCCGTCCATTCCAAGTTCGGTGATGCCAAGAATGCCGGTACCTTTGACGTTGAGGACCTCGCTATGGGTATGATCCGCTTTGATAACGGTGCCATGCTGCAGATCGAGTTCTCCTGGGCCTCCAACATCAAGCAGGAGAACCGCTTTGTGGAGCTGCGCGGTTCCAAGGCCGGCCTCACCTGGAAGGATGAGGAGCTTGAGCTTTACACCGAGGATCTCGGCAAGCTCGTGGATATCGCTCCCCGCTTTAAGCCCGTCAGCGGTCACGGCATGAACCTCAAGCACTTTATCGACGTCCTTGAAAAGGGCGTGGAGCCCTGCTTCAAGCCCCAGCAGGGTGTGGACATGGTCAAGATCCTCACCGCCATCTACGAATCCGCAGAGACCGGCCGCGAGGTCATTCTCTGAGCATAAAGGATGAAACGAGAACCGGAAACACAAAGAATAAATAAAGCGGTACGAGAAAAGGCGGGTGTCCGTAAAACAGTTACAGTCCAGACCGGATTCCTTTCTGGACTGTTCTTGTATATGTTGTATTGATTTAATAGAATAGACCAAGCAATTAGATAAACTTGAATATAACTAATCATTTGAACACGTTTCAAAAGAAAGGAGCAAAAATAATGAAGGACTGCATTTTTTGCAAAATCGGTAGCGGAGCACAGCCGTGTATGAAAGTCTGTGAAGATGAATACGCAATAGCCTTTATGGATATAGCAAAGGATGTTGATGGGCATATATTAGTAATTTCTAAAAAGCATTACAAAAATATTCTTGATTGTGATTGTGAGACGTTAAGTGCAACTATCAATATGGTAAAATTGGTTTCAAATCATTTGGTTGATAATTGTGGATACGACGGCGTGGATATAATGAGCGCAAACGACGAATCTGCTGGTCAGTCATTGCCTCATTTTCACATTCACATCATCCCCAGATATTACAATGACGGACTTGGCGGAGTAGGAGAGTGGCCACATTTCACAGGTGCAAAACAAGATCTCGGCACTATGTACGAAAGAATTCGCATGGTGTAATTGGTCTAACAGGTAAAGGGCGCACTTCTATACGTTATTCGGCGTAGTGCGTAATCTGCGGTTTTACATCGCACAAAAGTCCCCCTGACAAGGGGAACCTTGGATGCTGCGTCGAAACAATAAGCAAAAATCCTCCCTATGGCAAATCGCCATAGGGAGGATTAACTGTTTTATGAGCACCCGCCTAAACTTGTGTCGCTTTGTTACGGCAAACCGTGTCAGCCCTGAATCTGACGCTCGCCGAGGGTGGAGCCGACGTAGAGGGGAGTAATGCTGCGGATGGTTTCGTTGCCGTCACCGTCTTCGATGATGACACGCACCGCGGTGCAACGGATGGCGGGGAAGGTGCAGATGCGCTTGTTGCCGATGGTTTTGCCGATGAAGACCTCGACGACCTCGGTGCCGTCAGGATTGGGCAGAACCTCAACGGAGAAAGACTTCACATGCTCGCCGTCGGTGAGATCCTCTTCGATGATGACGTGGTCGATGAGCTTCATGCCGTTCATGACAGACTTATAGGCGGGCTTCTCGCGGATGACAGATTTTTCGGGCGCAGAAGCAATGAGGGCACAGCCCTTGGTGCGGCGGGAAATCTCGGCGCGGAAGGCGGTAAGGAGACGGACGTCTTCTTCCTCAATGAGACCGCGACGGTCGGGGGCGACGTTGAGCAGCATATTTGCACCGCGGCCGACGGTGTAATAGTAATGTGCTACCAGCTCATCAAGGGTACGGCGGCAGTTGTTGTGGGTCTCGTTGTAGAACCAGAAGTTCTCCATTCTGTAACGGGTGATGCAGAAGTCGCACTCGCCGGGCATAAAGCCTGCAGGGGTCTCGTTTGAGTTGCTGATGTGGGCATGGCCCCACTCATTGCCGATCCAGCGGACGGTGGAACGGCCGAAACCGCCGAAGATCATCAGCTCGGGATCGATATCATCGATGGCCTTAGCGATACGGGCGCGGTCAAAATCGTGGTTCTGGGAACCGCAGGAGTCAAACCAGAGATAATCGATGTGGCCGTAGTTGAGCAGCAGCTCACGAACCTGACCGATGACAAAATCGTCATACTTCTCGGCCATTTCGGTGGTGTCAAACTGGGCGCAGGAATAGTAAAGGCCGACCTTCATGCCGTGGCGGCGGCAGGCATCCACATACTCGCGGACAACGTCACCCTCGCCGTTCTTCCAGGGGGAGGACTTGACGGAATGGTTGGTATAGGCAGAGGGCCAAAGGGCAAAGCCGTCATGGTGCTTGGTGGTCATAACGGTGTACTTGGCACCGGCGGCCTTTGCGGTGCGGATCC
>JAFYLV010000180.1 GCA_017556885.1 Clostridia bacterium
ATATTCCGCCGCGATCTTCCGCACCGTCTCCGCAGCCACCGCCGGATCAATGCAGCCGCCGCAGGTGCTGTGCTCCCCCTGCGAGCAATGCCGGCACCGCCCGGTACAGGCATCGGTTATAACGAATTCTATTTTATTGAGATTTGTCAGATAACGGTTCATTTGCTTGCGTCCTGCCTGCATTTTTTCGTTAAGCATACTAAATCCGCGCCGAAATGTCAACGCCGAAAACCGCGCCGTCCCTTCCGGGGCTTTCCGGCATCAATATTTTTCCGCGGATTATTGACTTTACCGTCGATTCCGTCTATAATTGGCTTTGTATATTACAATGTAGTATTATGTAATGAAACGGGGGATGATAAATGTCCAAAGAGCTCATTCGTCTTTCGGGTCTGTGCATGGCCTACGAGGGCAAGGATGTGCTCAAGTCCATAGATCTTTCAATCGCGGACAAAGAGTTTCTGACGTTGCTCGGCCCAAGCGGCTGCGGTAAAACCACTACACTTCGTATCATCGGCGGGTTTGAAACACCCCGTGCCGGCGACGTTTTTTTTGATGGCGAGCGCATCAATGATGTGCCCGCCTATAAGCGCAACATCAATACGGTTTTCCAGAAGTACGCACTTTTCCCCCATCTGAACGTATTTGAAAATATCGCCTTCGGCCTGCGGGTGCAGAAGCTGCCCGAGGAGGAGATCCGTTCCCGCGTCCGTGAGATGCTGGAGGTCGTCAGCCTGCCCGGCTTTGAGAAGCGCAAGGTGCACTCCCTCTCCGGCGGTCAGCAGCAGCGCATTGCCATCGCCCGCGCGCTGGTCAACCGTCCCCGCGTGCTGCTGCTGGATGAGCCTCTCGGCGCGCTTGACCTCAAGCTCCGCAAGGAGATGCAGAGTGAGCTCAAAACCATCCAGCGCAACCTCGGCATCACCTTCGTCTACGTCACCCACGATCAGGAAGAGGCCCTGTCCATGAGCGACACCGTCGTCGTCATGCACGAAGGCATCATCCTGCAGAAGGGTACCCCCCAGGATATCTACAACGAGCCGGCCAACGCCTTCGTTGCCGACTTTATCGGCGAGGCCAACATCATCAACGGCCGCATGCCCGAGGATCGCACGGTCAACTTCGAGCG
Organism: Clostridia bacterium; assembly: GCA_017556885.1. Classification (GTDB taxonomy): domain Bacteria; phylum Bacillota; class Clostridia; order Oscillospirales; family QAMX01; genus RGIG1911. The sequence continues at coordinate 1,130 of JAFYLV010000180.1, forward strand.
TCGCTCCTTCGCCTGCCTTGACGGCGGTTTTGCCCCGAATGAGGCGGTGGACGTGGTCATCCGCCCCGAGGATATCGACATCTGCCCCGCCTCCGACGACCTCGTCTGCGGCACGGTGGAATCGGTCACCTTCAAGGGCGTCCATTACGAGATCGTGGTGGACTGCGACGGCTATAAGTGGTACGTCCACACCACCGACTTCTGCCCCGAGGGCAGCTACGTCGGTCTGCGTCTCGGTCCCGATGATATTCACATCATGCCCAAGATGTTTAAAAACACCACCAATTTCCTCGCCTGCGAGGCGACGGACGAGACCACCCTCTACTTCCCCGCCCTGGACTGCGAGCTGGAATGTGAGGGTATGTGCTTTGAAAAGGGCGCCCGCTTCAACGCAGAGCTTCCCACCCGCGCCCTCGATATCACCTCGGAGGATATCGCCCACTTCACCGCAAACCTCGAATCCATGATCTACAAGGGCCGCTACAACGAATTCATCGTCGCTGCCGACAGTGGCGATCGGCTCATTTTCCGTTCCAATGCAGATGCGCAGGTCGGCCGGCGCGTCGGTATCCGCATCGATTTTGCGAAGGTTCTGCTGAACCCCGCGGAGGATATGCCGGATGAAAACTAAAAAGCTGTCTGTACCTTACCTTCTCTGGCTTGCCATCTTCGTGGTGGTCCCGCTGGTGTTTGTGGTCTATTTTGCCTTCCAGGGAAAAAACGGTTTCTCCTTTGAAAACTACGTCACTGCGGCAAAATATCTGCCCACCCTCGGAAAAAGCCTTGTTTATGCGCTGGAAAGCACCCTCGTGTGCCTTCTCCTGGCCTACCCCACCGCCTACATCTTCTCCCGCATGCGTACCGATCGGCAGAAGACCATGCTTCTGCTCATCATGCTGCCCATGTGGATGAACTTCCTGCTGCGCATCTATTCTCTGACCATCATTCTGGAGAAAAACGGTCTTGTCAACAAGATCTTCGGTCTTTTCGGACTCGGCCCCTTCAACATGATGAACACCGACGGCGCCGTGCTGCTCGGTATGGTCTACAATTTCCTTCCATTTATGATCCTGCCCCTCTATTCCGTCATGTCCAAGATCAACGGCCGTCTCCTGGAGGCCTCCGCCGATCTCGGCGCCAGCGCACTGACCACTCTGCGCCGGGTGGTTTTCCCCTTGAGCTTTCCCGGCATCGTGACGGGCATCATTATGGTCTTTATTCCCGCCGCCTCCACCTTTGTCATCTCCCAGCGCCTCGGCGACGGTTCCATGCTCATCGGTGACCTTATCGAGACCTTCTTCATCGGCGCGTATACCAATTTCGGCGTGGGCTCGGCCATTTCGCTGGTGCTCATGGTGCTGATGCTCATCTTCATCGGTGTTCTCAACCTCTTTGACAACGAAGATGTGGGGGATATGCTCATATGAAAAAGTTATTTTCCGCCCTTTGGGTGGGGCTCGTATTTCTTTTCCTCTACTTCCCCATCCTCGTTATGGTGGCCTTCTCCTTTAACAGCACCACCAGCAAAAGCGTTTTCACCGGCTTCTCCCTGAAATGGTATGCGGAGCTTTTCTCCGATCCCAAGCTCATGGGCGCCCTTGGAAACACCCTGCTTGTGGCCGTTCTTTCCGCCATCATCGCCACCGTTATCGGTACCGCCGCCGCCATCGGCATCCACAGCTATCCCAAGCGTGCCCGCAACGCCGTCATGAACATCTCCAACATCCCCATCATCAACCCCGAGATCGTCACCGGCATCTCCCTGATGCTGATGTTCGTCATGGTCTCCCGCTGGATGGGGCTTCCCATGGGCTTCTGGTCGGTTCTGCTGGCACACGTCACCTTTAACGTTCCCTACGTGGTTCTGAATGTGCTGCCAAAGCTCCGCCAGATGAACACCCACCTCTACGAGGCGGCGCTGGATCTCGGTGCCACGCCACGCCGTGCCCTCCTCCGGGTCGTTCTGCCGGAGATCATGCCCGGCGTAGCCTCCGGCTTTCTCATGTCGCTGACCTATTCCATGGACGACTTCGTCATTACCCGCTTTACCAGCGGCAATTTCCAGACGCTGCCCGTTCTTATCTACACCATGCTGAAAAAGCCCCTGCCCCTGTCGGTCAATGCCCTGTCGGCGCTGCTTTTCCTCATGGTGCTCTCCATTCTCATCGCCATCAACGTTATTTCCGCAAAGCGGTATAAAAAAACACAAAAGGAGCTGGCCAAATGACCAAGACCCGCCTGATTTCCCTACTTCTCGCCCTCGTAATGCTTATCTCCTGCACGACGCTGCTCGCCGGCTGCGGCGGGGGCGACAACCAGATCGTCATCTACAACTGGGGACAGTATATGTCCGACGGCTCCGACGGATCTGAGGATCTCATCGCCCGCTTTGAGGAGGAGACCGGCTACGACGTCGTCCTCCGCTTCTACGAGTCCAATGAGGAGCTTTACGGCCTGCTGACCAGTGGCGCCATCCAGTGCGACCTCGTCATTCCCTCCGATTACATGATCGCCCGCCTCATCGAGGAAGGCTATCTTGATAAGATCGATTACGCGAACATTCCCAACTACAAATACATCATGGATGCCTACAAGGGCATGGCCTATGATCCCACCGATGCCTACAGCGTTCCCTACACCTGGGGCACCACCTGCCTGATCTATAACACCAAGATGGTCAAGGAAGCTCCCACCTCCTGGAACGCTCTGTGGGACACCGACTATAAGGGCAACGTGCTCATGTTCCGCAACTCCCGCGATGCCTTTGCCATCGCCCTGCAGAAGCTCGGCTATTCCATCAACACCACCAACGAAACCGAGCTGCGTGCCGCCGCCGCGGAGCTTCGCACCCTGAAGGCCAACTGGCAGGGTCTCGTCATGGATGAGACCTTTGAGAAGATGGAAGGCAACAATGCCGCCATGGCTCCCTACTACGCCGGCGACTTCATCACCATGCAGGAGGTCAACCCCGATCTCGATTATGTCCACCCGGTTGAGGGTGTGAACATCTTCGTGGATGCCATGTGCGTCCCCACCGGTGCCCGCAACAAGGCCGGTGCCGAGGCCTTCATCAACTATATGCTGGAGCCCGAGATCGGCAAGATCAACATCGAATACATCGCCTACTCCACCCCCAACAGCGCCGTCTACGACCTGCTGGACGCCGAGACCAAGAACAACCCCGCCATGTATCCCGCGGAGGATGTCCTTGCCAAGGCCGAGGCCTTCAGCCATTGGCCCGAGGAGACCAACAAGCTCGTCAGCGAGCTGTGGCTGGAAGTTACCAACGGTTGATATCCCTTTTACGCCCAAAAGCACGTCTTCCGGGCGTTTTTCTTGACAAATAATAATATAATCAATACATACGAATATCATCCAAAAGAGGAGCGATGCAAATGCAAACATCAACCCGTAAAAAAGTGTTCGGCTGTCTCCGTCTGATATTGCTCTGTCTGCTCCGCGCCTTTGCCTACTACATGGCCGTTTCTGCCGCATTCATTCTTGTAACCGCCTTCGGCAGCATCCACAGCGTTGCGCTCATCCTTTTGGTTTCGATCCCCGGTTATATCATGCTTGGCCGGGCATACGCAAAGGGCGGATGCGAAAAGTTTTTGACCTTCAACGATGTGGATGTGAATCTCTGTCTGAAACGCTGGTGCCTGCGGGATCTCCTGCCCCAATGGGCGGCACTGTTCGTCTTCCATGCTCCGCTGATTATTCAACACCTTCTCAGGGATATCAGCAGTATGCCCGACCCCGAAAAAGCGCTCTTTAATGCCCGCTATATGTTTATCGGCGGCGCAGCCGCGCTCATCCTTTTTCCTCTCGTTGCCATCCTCACCGCAAGATCCGTCTATACAAAGTTCCTGCAGGAACGGCGCGAACGATACGGCGATCGCAGCAAATAGCTGATTATCTTTCTCGGTTGATTGGAGGCAATGGCTTATTATAAAAGCCTCACATCGACGAAAAATCACTTCCCTGCTTCTGCAGTTCCTTCTTCATCTCCTCCTCGCCTTTGGCTCCTACATGGTCATCATGCTTTTCTCCATCATGGTCACCGGACAGCTGCATAAAGATCCTGCAGATGCGGCAAAAAAATAAGTAACGTATCTTCTCGGAAAGGCTGCCCAAAACGGGCGGCCTTTCTTCTTTTTTCCTTGATGCCGGGCGGCAAATATGCTACAATAAAAGGCAGCAAATAAAGAGAAGCGAGGATGCGCAAACCATGGAGCGAAACTACCCCGTCTTTACGGTGACCGACAAGGGAGAAAGAGCCCTGCGAAAGGGGCACCCCTGGGTATATTCGGACGAGTTGCGGCTCGCCGAGGGCTCTGCAGCTCCCGCTGACGGCGAGCTTTGCGACGTTCGCAGCCGCAAGGGTGCCTATCTCGGCACGGGACTTTACAACAGCCGCTCCAAGATCCGCGTGCGCATCCTATCCCGCAACGCAAACGACCGCTATGACGAGGGCTTTTTTGCCCGCCGCATCGCCTACGCCCTTGATTATCGCATGACCGTCATGGGAGAGCAGGATTTTGCCTGCTGCCGCCTCATTTTCGGTGAGGCCGACGGTCTGCCCGGTGTGACGGTCGATCGCTTCGGCGAGGTGCTTTCAGTGCAGATCGCGAGCCTCGGCATGGAGCAGCGCCGGGATATGCTCATCTCCCTGCTTGTTGATGCCCTTGCCGCGCGTGGGGTCGAGATCCGCACCGTCTGCCTCCGCGGAGATCTTGCCCTGCGGGCAAAGGAAGGCCTTCCGCTTGAGAAGGGCTACTGGCGGGATATGACCGGTTCCGGCCATACGGAGATCTGTGAAAACGGCATCCGCTATGACGTGGATTATTACAACGGCCAGAAGACCGGCTTTTTCCTGGATCAGAAATACAACCGCGCCGCCGCGGCGCGGCTTGCCCACGGCCGTCGGGTGCTGGACTGCTTTACCCACACCGGTTCCTTTGCCCTCAACGCGGCAAAGGGCGGTGCCGCCGCCGTCACCGCGGTGGACGTGTCGGAGGATGCCCTCACCGTCGCCCGGGAAAACGCCCGCAGAAACGGACTTTCCGTGGATTTTGTCTGTGCAGATGTTTTCGATCTGCTGACGGAAATGGCAAAGTCCGGCAACCCCGGCTATGATTTCATCATTCTCGATCCCCCGGCATTTACAAAATCCGGCGCCACTGCCGCCGCAGCGGAGCGCGGTTACAAAGAGATCAATCTCAAGGCCATGAAGCTTCTGCCCCGGGGCGGCTATCTTGCCACCTGCTCCTGCTCCCACTTCATGCCCGACGAGCGTTTCCGCCGGATGCTTGCCTCCGCCGCAGAGGATGCTGCCGTCAGCCTCCGGCAGATCGAGGCCCGCACCCAGTCTCCCGACCACCCCATTCTCTGGAATGTGCCGGAAACCGATTATCTCAAATTCTACCTCTTCCAGGTGGTTTAACTCTAAAAGAAATCAGGTAGTACCATGAAATCCCTTGTGCGCGAAGAAAGCTTTTACAAAACCTTTTTCTCCATGACGGGCATCATCGCTCTGCAGAATCTGGTGGTCTTTTCCGTTAACCTTGCCGACAACGTCATGCTCACCCACTGGTCTGCCGAGGCGCTTGCGGGTGTCGCGCTGGTCAATCAGATCCAGTTTTTGCTGCAGATGCTCATGCAGGGCATCGGCGAAGGCGCGCTGGTCTTTTCCTCCCGCAGCTGGGGCGAGGGAAAGCGTGAGCCCATCCGCGCCATTGCAAATATCGGTATGCGCTTTGCGCTTGCGGTATCCATGCTTCTCGGCATTTTGGTCTTTGCCTTCCCGGAGGCGGTGCTGGGACTTCTGTCCTCCGATGCGGCCATTGTCGCCGCCGGTGCCGAATATGCCCGCATTATCGTCTTCACCTATCCCGTTTTTGCCATCACGCAGATCCTGCTCATCGTCCTGCGCAGCGTGGAGACGGTGCGCATCGGTTTTTGGCTCTCCATCGTTGCCCTTGTCTCCAACGTTTCCCTGAACTACATGCTTATTTTCGGAAAACTCGGCCTGCCCGCCCTCGGCATCCGCGGTGCTGCCATCGCAACGCTGCTTGCGCGGCTGATCGAACTTGCTGTTTTGCTCATTTATGTGCGCTTTATTGACAAAAAGATCTCCCTGCGAACCCGCCACTTCTTCCAAAAGACCGATCGCTCCCTTGTGCGAGATTACATCCGCGTGGGCCTGCCCGTCTTTGCAAGCGGCGGTATGTGGGGCATCGCTCAGGCCATGCAAACTGCCGTTCTCGGCCATATGGAGGGCGACGTCATCTCCGCAAACGCCGTGGCTGTCACCCTTTTCCAGATCATTTCCGTCTTCATGTACGCCTCCGCAAGCTCCACCGCCGTTATGGTGGGCAAGGCGCTGGGTGAAGGACGTGAGGATCTCATCCGTCCCTATACCCGCACCTTCCAGCTGCTCTTCCTCGGCATCGGGCTTGCCAGCGGCCTTATGCTGTTCCTGTTGCGTCATCCCATCCTCGCCCTGTATGCAAATCTTTCTCCGGAGGCAGAGCGTCTGTCCCTGGCCTTTATCACGATTCTCTCCGTCACCTGTGTTGGCACGGCCTATCAGATGCCCTGTCTCACCGGCATCGTCCGCAGCGGCGGCGACACCGGGTTTGTGCTGAAAAACGACTTTATCTTCATGTGGCTCATCGTGCTGCCGTCCGCAGTGACCGCCGCCTTTGTTTTCCATCTTTCCCCCGTCATCGTCTTTATCTGCCTGAAGGCAGATCAGATACTGAAATGCATCGTCGCCGCAATTAAAATCAACCGCTACAACTGGGTGCGCCGCATCCGCAAGGCTGCCTGAACAGGGAAAGGAGTTCTCTATGTCCATTAACGTATCCAAGCTTTCCTCCATTGAGGAAATCATCCGTCAGCGCATGTCCGAGGGTTATGTCCCCGGCGCCTCCGCCGCCGTATGGGTGGATGGTGAGTGCGTTTACGAAACCTACGCCGGTATCGCAAAGCATGACGGTACTCCCATCGGTCCGGAGACCATCTTCCGTCTTGCCTCCATGACCAAGCCCTTTACCGCCGTTGCCGTCATGCAGCAGGTAGAGGCCGGCCGTCTCGGTCTTTTTGACAAGATCGAGGACTATATTCCCGAGCTTGCCGATCTGCGCGTAGCAGATAAGGACGAGACCGGTGCCGTCATCGGAAGCCATCCTGTTCCCCGTCCCGTAACGCTTATAGACTGCCTTACCCATTCTTCCGGCATCGCTTGCGGCAAAACCCAGGAGCTTGTCTATCCCAACGTCCGTATCCGTCCCGGCGAGACCCTTGCCGACTGCGTACCCCGTTATAAGGACATCCTGCTGGACTTTGACCCCGGCACCAAGCAGTTCTACTCTCCCCTTGCCGCACCGGATATCTGCGCCCGCATCGTGGAGATCCTCTCCGGCGAGACCATTGACGAATATTTTAAAAACCACATCACAGATCCTCTGGGAATGACCGACACGGTCTTTGCCCTGTCCGAGGAGCAGCGTTCCCGCCTGGCCGAAGGTTTCAACCGCGAAGGCGAGACCTGTGTGCCTGCGCACATGTCCGAATCGGGCATTTTCAACGATCTTCCCGCCCTTTACAGCGGCGGCGGCGGACTTTTCGGCACACTCAACGATTACTGCCGCTTTGCCAATGCCCTCGCCACCGGCGGTCAGGGCATCCTGACTCCCGAAAGCATCGGTGAACTCCGCACGCCTCGCCTTTCTCCCCCCATTGCCGGCGTCGGTCGTGGCTTTAACTGGGGCCTTCTCGTGCGTTACTGTGCCCACACCAGCCGCTATCAGCCGCTGCCTCCCGGATGCTGGGGCTGGAGCGGCGCCTTCGGCACCCACTTCTTCATCGACCCCACCCGCCATGCCTGCGCCGTGCTCTTCTCCAACACCTTCGCCGCCCGCGGCTCCGATTCCATCACCTGCCGCGATCTGGAGCACTGCTACGTCGCTGCCCTCAACGGCTGATCCTTCCGAAAGGAACTTTTGCTATGTCTGTTATCATTTCTGTTGATCTGAATTCGCCCCGCGGTCCCGTGCATCCCCTGCACGGCATGGGAAACGGCCCCGTCACCCGCCGCGGCACCCACAACCATATTGCCGATTTCCGCGAGGCAGGCGTGCCCTACTGCCGCCTGCATGACACAGAATATCCTTTGGGTTCCGGCGTTTATGTGGATATCCACTGCATTTTCCCCAACTTCGATGCCGACGAAAATGACCCCGCTTCCTACTATTTTGCTCACACCGACCGCTATCTTTCCTACATCGAGCAATCCGGAGCCAAGACCTTTTACCGTCTCGGCGAGTCCATCGACCACGCCCCGGTAAAATCCCATATCTTTCCCCCGAAGGACAACAAAAAGTGGGCGGTCATCTGCGAGCATATCATTGCCCATTATACCGAGGGCTGGGCCGATGGCTACACCTGGGATATCCCCTACTGGGAGATCTGGAACGAGCCGGACAACTTCGAGGATATCGTGGACAACGACATGTGGCAGGGCACACCGGAGCAGTATTTTGAGCTCTACGTCACCGCCGCAAACCACCTGAAGTCCCGCTTCCCCCATCTAAAGATCGGCGGCTACGGCAGCTGCGGCTTCTATGCCGTCACCGGCACGGATGCCTCCGCTGCAGCAAAATCCACCCCCCGCTTTAATTACTTTGTGGAGTTTGCCCACGCCTTCTTCAAGTACATCACCGATCCCGCCCATCCCGCGCCGCTGGACTTTTTCTCCTGGCACTCCTATGCCAACCGCGTGGAGGACAATATCAAGTTCGCCCTCTATGCCCGCAATCTGCTGGACAGCTATGGTTTCACCGCATGCGAAAGCATCTTAAATGAGTGGAATCCCCGTCCGGTCAATCCCGCCACCTTCAACAAGCCGGAGGATGCCGCCGCCATCATGGCAAACTTTGCCGCCCTGCACGATGTGGGTGTGGACGTTGCCACCTATTACGTTGGCGATCCCGGCTCCGGCTACTGCAAGGTCTTTGATACCGCCGGAAACACCGCCAAGGCCTGGGAGGCTTTCCGTGCCTACGGTGAGGCCTACCGACTCGGCACCTGCATCGCATCCACCCAAGCCGCGCCGGTATGGAGCCTTGCCGCCACCGACGGAGAAAAGACCCTGCTCATTCTCACCAACGATTCCCGCGAGCCGCAGGAGTGCACGCTTGATATCCCCGGTCTGCGCATTGCAGCTCTCCGGGCGGTAGACGAAGAGCATAACTGCACGCCCCTGGCAGAGCTTCCCTCCGGCAATTCCCTTACCCTCGCCCCCTGGCAGATCCTTCTGTGTGAACTCATTTCCAAATAAGGAAAGGAAGATAAAATCATGAAAAGAATCCTCTTTCAGGGCGACTCCATCACGGATACTGCCCGCAACCGCGACGCCAAGACCGGTTTTAACGCTTATGGCTGCGGCTACACCAACTTTGTAGCCGGCGAGCTCTGCGTGGAGGCTCCCGGCGCCGTCGAGTTCTACAACCGCGGTGTCAGCGGCGACCGTGTGGTCGATCTTTATGCCCGCTGGCGCAGAGACTGCATCCAGCTCAAGCCCGATGTCATCTCTATCCTTATCGGTGTCAACGATGTGTGGCACGAGCTTGGCAGCGGCAACGGCGTTCCCCCCAAGCGCTTTGAAAAGGTGCTCCGCATGCTCATTGAGGAGACCCGCGAGGAGCTTCCCGGCGTCAAGTTCCTGCTGATGGAACCCTTCCTGCTGCACGGCTCCGCCACCAACGAGCATTACGATGCCTTCTTCCCCGAAGTACGTACCCGTGCCGAGATCGTGCGCCGCCTTGCTGAGGAATACGATATCCCCTTTATTCCCCTGCAGTCCGTCTTTGACGAGGCGCTCCAGCTTGCCGATGACAAGCACTGGGCCATCGACGGTGTTCACCCCTCCCATGCCGGTCACGCTCTCATCGCAAAGCAGTGGATCGCCGCCTATAAGAAGTACATCGCCGAGTAAACGACAACAAAAAAACGGAGAGACCTTTTTCGGTCTCTCCGTTTAATTATGTTATTTAATGTTTTTCAGATAACGCCCTTCATCACCAAAATGAGCAGCACGAACACGGCGATGACGGCAAGGGAAAGATATGCCACCGCAAGACTGCGCTCACCGATGCGTTCATGCCCCTCGTCGGGCAGCAGCTGGGTACGCACAAGGGCGCGCACGAGCGGCTTGTACAGAAGCAGAATAATGCCTGCATTCAGACCGGATTTGACGAGATTAAAGGGAAGAAATGCAGGAACGAGCAGCCCTGCGACCACTTCGCGGGCAACGTCCATATACAGCGGCGTGATAAAATAGTTCCACAGAAGCATAATGCCGGTGGTGAAGGCAACGCTCAGGGTCAGACCGATAAGGGCAGAGGAAAAGCTTCTGCGCTTGCGGTAGATGACCGTCACCGGCAGCAGAAATGCCGCCGAGGAAAGGAAATTCATCAGGCAGCCGATGATGCCCGTCTCGCTGACGGTGACCATCTCGATGAGGGCTACCACGGCGCTCATCAAAAGGCCTGCCGGTGCACCGTAGATGAGGGCACCGAGGGTCAGGATAACATCCTTGGGTTCATATTTCAAAAAAAGCACCACCGGCACCTTAATGAGCACCATCGCGATATAGGCCATGGCGGTGAGCATGGCCATTGTTACCAGTTTTTTCGTTCGTTCTGCGGATCTCATGATTTCGCATCCTCCTTTTTTACAAAAAAAGCCCGAAGGGAAAATACCTTCGGGCTTTGAAAACAGTTTCTACGAATGCCCCTAAAACGGGACTTTCTCATCTCTTCTTTCATCCAGACTTTAACTGTCGGTCCCGGAATCACACCGGATCATGCACCGTAACGGCTCGCGGACTTTTACCGCCGATCGGGAATCTCACCCTGCCCTGAAGATATTCACTTTGTGCCTATAGCATACACCCGTGCGCAGGGTTTTGTCAAGTGTCTTTGTCTTACAGATTCCACTCCACAGGTGCCTCGACGCACTGGCCTGCCGGAACACAGAAAACCACATCGTTCTGGCTGACCCACACGTCCAGCGCGGAGGGATTGTGCACACGAGACATATCGGAAGCCCAAACCAGGCTCTCATAGGCCTTGCAGTAGGCGTAAACCTCTCCGTTGGTGGCATACCAGATATCTTCGCGGCCTGCCATCTTTTCAAGGAAGTTTTCCATCACGTCCCAGTTGTTGTTATCGTCAAACTCGTAGGCATGACCCCAAACGTAGAAGAGCTTTGCCGGTCCGCCGTAATGAGAGATGGGCTCAAGGAACTTATCCGCAAACTCCATCAGCTGGGGATGGTTGTGATGGCATGTGGGATTCAGCCGCAGCCAATCCTTCGGGATCTGAAAGCCGAGAGAGGGCTTGACCACGCGGCAGTAATCAATGCCTGCAAGGCGCAGCACATCCACCACCGTGTCGTTATAGGTTCCGAAGGGATAGGCCATACCGCGGACGATGCGTCCAAAGAGCTTTTCCAGCCGGCGGCGATCCTCCACCGTCTCATACATGGCAACGGCAGGATCCACGCGCTCCAAAAAGCCGTGGGTCAGGGAATGACAGGCGATCTCCGCCTCCGGGGCATCCGCAAAAAGCTCCACAGCCTCTTTTTCGGAGAGGCGGCGATTCATCTTCACCGGAAAATCCCCGGACTCCGGACGGAAACGGCCGGAATTGAGGTTGAAGGTTCCCTTGACGCCGTACTTTTTGAAGAGCTCCAGCAGACGGATATCGCCCTTCACGCCGTCATCATAAGAAAAGGTGAGCGCCTTATCCCGGCCGCCGGGAAAGCGCATATCGCAATGATGTACCATTTTTAGTTTTCTCCTTTTTCCGGGGCTTTCGGCTCAAAAAGCGTGCACCCCTGGGCGCGGAAATGCTCAATTTTCTCCAACAACAGACTCACGGGGCACTTGAACTCCTCCGCAAGGCAAGGCAGGCAGAAAAAGCTTGTTTCCGCGCGGTTGACCATCTTTTTCGTCATGCCCGCCGCGTCTGCGGAGACCGGGCCGCCGCATTTTCTGCAGATCACTTGAGGTCCACGACGGATGCGCGGTAGAGCTTACAACCGTGGGCAGGAACCTGGGTGCGGAAGGTGGCATTCTTGATGCCGAACTCCTCACCGCTCCAGACCTCACGCAGGCGGAGGCTCTTGCCGCAGTTCTCGGGCAGCGCGAGCTCATCCAGTGTGAACATCATACGGCGCTCTTCATCGCCCATATTCAGAAGCGCGATGGCAAGATCGCCGCCCTCCAGATGACGGACGTAGATACGACCGTTGGGTCCGTTCCAGATGCCCTTCAGACGATAGATCTGGCGGTAGGCACCGTCCTGGTTGATGCGGAGCATCTCCTCGTTACCGAGGATATTCATGCTCTCCTCATCCTTCTCAATGCCGCGGATGTCGCAGCCGATCATCAGGGGCGAGCCCATGATGGCCCACATGGACATATGGGTGCGGTACTCCTCCTCGGTGCAGCCGACAAAGCCGACGTTGCCGCGGCCGCGCATACCGACGATGAGCATATCCATATCGTTGAAGCAGCCCTGACCGTTGTAGTCGAGGATCTCGTCCTGCTGGAGGATGAGCTTCTTGACGGATTCCCAGCCGTCGTGGATATCACCGGTGGAGCGCCACATGTGCGCGCCGGTGGTCTTGATCCACTTGTGGGTCTCATCCGCGCCCCAGGAGCAGGCAGAGAAGAGAATGTCGCGGCCGCAGTTCTCCAGCGCAAGGCCCATGCGGCGGTAAAGACGGTCGCCGCGGATGAAATCACTGTGGTAGCAGTAGTCGTATTTCAGGAAGTCAACGCCCCACTCCGCAAAGGTAGCGGCATCGATAAACTCATGATCAAAGCTGCCGGGATAGCCCGCGCAGGTCAGGGTGCCGGCGCAGGAGTACATACCGAACTTCAGGCCCTTGGAATGGACGTAGTCGGCCAGCGCTTTCATGCCGGAGGGGAACTTTTCGGGATCGGCCACGAGGCGACCGTTTTCATCGCGCTCAAGCAGGGACCAGCAATCGTCAATAACGACGTACTCATAACCCTTCGCGGCGAGGCCGGAGGCAACCAGCGCATCGGCACTGTCACGGATAAGCTGCTCGTTGATATCCTTACCGAAGGTATTCCAGGAATTCCAGCCGAGAGGCGGACGTGTTACGATCATAGTTCTAATCTCCCATATCATCTTTGTAAAGTAACACCGCGGCAAAAAACTCGCCCGGTATGACCCTATTTTAGCATCGTATCCGTCCCCCGTCAAGGCGCTGTTCACAATTTCTTTATTGCATTTCTCCGGGGAAAATGCTAATATTAACCTGTGAAATTATTTTCCTCCCAAAAAGGAAGTTTGCTTATGAAAAAAGAACCCGCAAAGGCCTGTCCCTATACCTCCATCGGCGGCCAGGCTCTGATCGAAGGCATTATGATGCGCGGCCCCAAGCTCTCCGCCATGGCCGTCCGCGACCCCGACGGAAAGGTCGTCCTTGAGGTGGACGAAACGCCCAAACTCATCGGCGGAAAGCTGGCGAAGATCCCCTTTGTCCGCGGCATTTTCTCCTTTATCTCCTCCATCTCCGCGGGATACAAGTACCTTATGCGCTCTGCCGATATCGCCATTCCCGAGGAGGCCGCAGCCGACCGGGAAAAGAGCGAGAAGCGCGGCAAGGTGCTCAACGCCGTGATGATGGGCGCAAGTCTCGTGCTCTCCCTCGTCATCTGCTTCGGACTTTTCCTCTATCTGCCCACCTTCCTCTTCTCCCTGCTCTCCCGCGCCGTGCCGGAGCTTGATCACCGGCTGTGGCGCAGCGTCTTTGAGGGCGTGCTCCGCATTTTGATCTTCGTGGGCTATCTCTTCTTTATGCTTTTCTTTAAGGACATCCGCCGCACCTTCAGCTACCACGGCGCGGAGCATAAGACCATCTTCTGTTATGAGCGCGGCCTTCCCCTGACGGTGGAAAATGTGCGCGCCCAGAGCCGCTTCCATCCCCGCTGCGGAACCTCCTTTATGATCCTCATGCTGCTCGTCGGCATCATCATCGGTCTCTTTATCCCGCTGGAGCAGCCCCTTCTCCGTACCCTCACAAAGCTTGCGCTGCTTCCCCTCACCATGGGCATCGGCTATGAGCTCATCAAATTCGCCGGCAAGCACGACAACCTCCTCACCCGCATCGTCTCCGCTCCCGGCGTTGCCCTGCAGCATCTCACCACCCGCGAGCCGGATGACGGCATGATCGAATGCGCCATCCTCGCCTTCCGGGAAGTTCTCCCCGAGGGCGACCCCGCCCGTACCGAAGAAAAGGATATCAGCGAAACCAAATGAAAAACTTTCTCTACCGTTTTATGGCCGGTCGTTATGGCAACGATACCCTCAATAAGTTCCTCACCGGCCTCTGGCTCGGCACCGCCGTCCTCAGCATCTTTCTTGACAAGAAGTTTATCTATTACATTGTCTGGGCACTGTGCCTGCTAGTGCTTTTCCGTTCCTTCTCCCGCAATATTCCCGCCCGGCAGAAGGAAAATGCGTTCTTTCTCCGCATCTCAAAAAAGCCGCTTTCTCTCTTCGGCGGTCTGAAGGCCTTTGCTGACCGCCTGTCCCAGCGAAAGACCCACCGCTTCTTCAAATGCCCCTCCTGCGGCACCATGCTGCGGGTCCCCCGCCGCAAGGGACGGATGAATATCCGCTGCGTCCGCTGCGGAAACCAGTTTTCCCGCAAAATTCGCTGATGTAAGGAGACGTATCTTATGCTGACTCCCTCCCGGCGTTATAAGCGCCGCATCATCGCTTTGACTGTGGGCATGCTCCTGGTCTCCCTCGCCGTCCTCGGCCTGCTCATCTGGCAGATCGCCGCCGGCCGCTGGAACTGGAGCAGCACCCTGAAGCCCGATCCCGCCCCCTCTTCCGTCAGTTCCGTATCCGTAACCGAATAAAAGCAAACGTCCCGGAAAGCTCTTTTCCGGGACGTTTTTTCTCCTACCCTCTTTTCTTTTCAATGCTTTTTGATTATACTATAATCAAACGATACAACCGTCCCCAAAGGAGGCTACACCATGCAGAAAAATTTCACCGTTCATGCCCATACGCCCCTGCGTATTCTCGGAGAGCCCACACTTCCCGTGCGCAATGCCCTGCGGGATCTGGAACGCGACTGGTACAAGGTCTTTGGCTATCCTCTCCTTGTGCTGACGGAGTTCACCGGCGAAAACGACGGAGATGAGCTGGTGCTTGACTGCGACAATACCCTGCTGCCTCCTTCCCTCCGCCCCGTGGGATATGAAAGTCACACCCTCCGCATCTCCGGCCGCCGCTTTATCCTTGCCGGTGCGGACGTGCGCGGAACGATCTATGCCATTTATGCCTTCTCCCGGGAGATCCTCGGTGTGGATCCCCTGTGGTACTGGAACGACTTTACCCCCGTCCGCAAGACGGCGGTGGAGCTGTCCGCCCGCTACACGCTGCGTGTGTCCTCCCCCACCTTCCGCTACCGCGGCTGGTTTATCAACGATGAGGATATCCTCGGCGGATTCTTCCCCAACCGCACCTTTGACGGCGTCATGTCCCCCGAAGGCTTTGATGCCATTATGGAGGCTCTGCTGCGCCTTGGCGGCAATATGATTGTCCCCGGCTCCTTTGCCATGCCCGATGAGGACGTGCGCCGCCTTGCCGCCGCCCGCGGACTTCTTCTGAACGATCACCACGTCACTCCCCTCGGTCTCAACATGTACCGCTGGCCGGAGGACGTACCCTTCTCCTACAGCCGCGGCAAGGACTATCTCCGCGAATGCTGGCAGACCTGCGTGGACACCCTGAAGGGCTACGAGCAGGTGTGGACCGTTTCCTTCCGCGGCAAAAATGACCATCCCTACTGGCAGGAGGATCCTTACGCACCCGAGGACGATGCCGGCCGCGCCGCCGAGATCGAGGAGGCCATCCGCACCGAGATCGATCTCATCCGCGCTGCCGATCCCAATGCCGTGATCTGCTTTAACATGTACAACGAGCAGGCAAAATTCTACCGCGCCGGTCTTATCAACCTGCCGGAGGATATCATCCGCGTCTGGCCGGGTTCCGGCTGCTTTGACGAAACGGCGGCTGTGCGTACCGGCCCCGGCGACGGCGTTTATTTCCACATGACCGGCGCCGCCCGCAACCGCTACACCGACTATCACAGCCCGCAGTCGGTCTTTGAGAGCCTCTATAAGTATTACGAAGTCGGCGCCACCTCCTTCTGTCTTTTTAACGTCTCCAATCTGCGGCATCTCGCCCTTTCCGTCGCCGCCGGCATGGATTATCTTTGGAACGCGGCAAAATATGCCGCCACCTCCCCCGCCGCCGCGGCAAAGCGCTGGTTGGATGCCTATCTCACCACCCACTACGGCGCAGAGCTCCTGCCCGACATGCGCAGACTGTACCGCGCCTTCCACGGTCTCACCTATCACAAACGCCTGCCCGCCGGCGAAGCCCCCACCAGCCGCACCTGCTTTGGTTATGTCACGGGCATTTTCCGCGACGGTCGTGAGGTCATGTCCGACCTAAAGCAGAATGCCATGCTGCAGGGCATGTCCCGCGCCCTTATTGCCGCGCCGAAGGAGGGGATCTCGGAGGATTGGCTGCTGGATGCCGCGGAATTCCGCCGCTTTTTGCTGAAATGCCGCCGGGAGTTCACCAATTTGTCCGATTTCAGCGAAGAGCTCAAAGGCCGCATTCCCAAGCAGGCAAAGCTCATTTACCTGACGCAGGTGCTCACTCAGATCCAAGTGCTGAAGCTCGGCAACGAGGCGGTCATCTCTCTCTGCGATGCGCTGCTTGCCTATGGAAAATCCGCCACTGTAGCCGCCGTCTGCGCGAGAGCTTCCCTGCGCAGTCTGGAGGATCTTATCTCCGCGCTGCACCAGGCGGAGTACGGCAGATGGGCCACCTGGTATGAGACCGAGCGCTTCGGCTGCTTCTATTTCAGCCGGGATATCGTCCATTCCGCCTGCCGCGTGCTGGAGGGCCGTCCGGAGCGTCCCGTGCGCTATGTCGGCGGTTACCGCAACTGGCTTTATTTCTGGGATAAGCTTTACGAATACCAGCACGGTTGTGCCTTCCCCCTGTTAAAGGAGAAGAAATGATGGATCTTGCAAGCCTTGCCGCCCGCGCCGCCGCCGTACGGCACAATGCCTATGCCCCCTACTCCGGTTTTGCCGTGGGCGCCGCTCTTCTGTGTGCCGACGGTGAGATCTTCACCGGGGTCAACGTGGAGAATTCCTCCTACGGGCTGACGGTCTGCGCCGAGCGCAACGCCCTCTTTGCCGCCGTTGGTGCCGGCAGGCGGGAATTTGCCGCCCTTGCCGTCTATGCCGCCCCCATCGGTGCAGACGAGGGACCGGATTATACCCGCCCCTGCGGTGCCTGCCTGCAGGCACTGGCAGAATTCTGCGCTCCCGATATGCCCGTTATCCGCCTGCGTACGGAGAGCGATTTTGCCGTCACACCCTTCGGCGAGCTCTTCCCCTACGGCTTTACCCTGCAGGAAAAGGAGTGAATTTTTCATGCTGACCGCAACCGAGATCTCCCTCTATCTTGACCGCATCGGCTTTTCGGGAGAGCCCGCCGCGAATCTTTCCACCCTCTGCTGCCTGCAGCGCTGCCATCTTTTCTCCGTGCCCTACGAAACGCTGGATATCATGAACGGCGTGCCGCTGGATCTATCCCCCGCCGCACTTTTTGACAAGATCGTCCGCCGCCGGCGCGGCGGTTACTGCTTTGAGCTCAATGCCCTCTTCGGAGAACTTTTGTCCTCCCTAGGCTTTGACGTGCGGCTGCATTTCGCCCGCTATCTTCGCGGCGAGAAGGACATCCCCAAGCGCCGCCACGAGGTGCTCACCGTGCAGTTTCCGGAGGGACGCTTCCTCTGCGATGTCGGCGTCGGCGCACCCATCCCCCTCTGCCCCGTGGAGCTCTCCTCCCGCCGTCAGGCGCAGGAGCGCGGCATCTGGTGCTTCCGGGAGGATCATATCCTCGGTCACGTGCTCTGCGAGGAGAAGGACGGGGAGCTCTCCGACGTGTATGCCTTCACCGATGAGCACTGCTTCCCGCAGGATTTTCTCACCACAAGCTTTTTCTGCGAGGCTCATCCCGATTCCTTCTTCCGTCAGGGACTGATGGTCGCCCTCCGCACGGAGGAGGGGCGCAACACCGTCTCCGGACGGGAATTCCGTCTCTTCCGCGGCGACTCGGCGGAGGTCTTCACCCCCGAAACGGAAGCCGATTTCCGCACCGCCCTCAAAACCTATTTCGGATTGGAGTACTAACAAATATGAAGCCCACCTCCTTTGCTGCCGGCAACGCCAAAAGCGTTGCCCACCGCGGCCTTTCCGGTCTGTATCCCGAGAATTCCGTCGAGGCCTTCCGCGAGGCCGCGAAGCTTCCCTATTTCGGCATTGAGACCGATGTTGATGTCACCGCCGACGGTCATTTTGTGCTGATGCACGACCACACCACCGGCCGTACCGGCGACCGGGATCTCCCCGTGCGTGAGTCCACCCTCGCCGCGCTTTCCGAGGTGCGTCTTCTCGGAAAGGACGGTCTTCCCCGGGAGGATCTGCGTGTCCCCATGCTTCGGGATTATCTCGATATCTGTCGGGAAGGTGACAAGGTCTGCGTTCTGGAGCTGAAGGTTCGCTTCACGGAGGATGAGGTCGCCCGCATACTTGCGGAGGTCGATGCCGCCGGCTGCCGTGACCGCATGCTCTACATTTCCTTCTTCATGGAAAATCTCGATACCTTGCGCAAGCTCGACCCCGACTGCACGGTACAGTTTCTCATCTCCCAATGGACGGAGGAGCTCCTCCCCACCCTCATTGAGAAGAAGATGGATCTGGATATCCATTACGGCGCGCTGGATGAGGAAAAGGTCCGCGCCGTCCTCGATGCCGGGCTAACCCTCAACGTCTGGACGGTGGACGATCCCGCCACCGCAGAGACCCTTGCCGCCTGGGGCGTGCACCAGATCACCTCAAATATCCTTCTCGGAGAATAAGGCACAAAAAAGAACTCTGATCCCCTCAGGATCAGAGTTCTTTTTCTATTTGATTTCATCACGCGAAATCTTCCGGATCCACAGCCTGCGCAGGCAGTTGCGGTCCCCAAGACCTCCTGCACAATAGGCAAGCAAAAGTCCGCCGTCCCGGGTCTCATGAATGGCTGCATAGCAGAAGCCGCGCGTCTCGTCATCCTCCAGCGTAATGAGCTCAGGGAAATTTTCGGCATTATCCGTTGAGAAAGACATGACCAGGGGATTTCGCGCCCCCGTCCATGTGCCGCCCAGCCATTCCGGGCCGATCCATTCCGAACGTCCGTTATACACCGGCACGGGGTTCCACACGGCAACGACACGTTCATCCCGCAACCGCCGGAGGGAAAGAGGGGATATTGCGCTGGTGAATTTCGAGGGCAGGGGCTCCGTCCAGGTCTCTCCCCCGTCCTCGGAGAAGCTCTCGTACTGCCGTCCGGAATTGGTGCGGATCACACACAGAATGCGGTCCGGCGAAAGCTCAAGAAGTCCCGGTTCCTGCACGCCGGTGCGGCAGCCAGAGGAAACGGGGATGGTCACCGGTTTCGATGCATGGAAGGTAGCGCCGTCATCATCGGAATAATACACCACCAGCGATCCCGGACCTACACCGGTGATCTTGTTTGGATCACGCTTGGAATAGCGGGACTGATGCAGCGCGGCAGGGACAAGAATCCGTCCTGCCGACGTTGTGATCACACGGTCGTTGTTGACCACGTGATAGCCCTCCGGCACGCTGCAAAGCAGAGGGGCCGACCAGCTTTCACCCTCATCCGCCGAACGGGCAAAATACACGCGGCAGCGGTGGTTTTCATGGTTTTTGGCCAGGAAAAACAGACCGATATCTCCGTTTTTCATGCGAAGCAGGGAAGCCGACATAATGTTGTCGGTATCGTCCGAAACATCCTCCCGGGCGATGAGACGGCGGGATCCGTCAAAGCTCTCGCCCCCGTCCCGGGAGATCATGCCCCAGATCTCGCAGACGTCGCCGTCGTCGCCGTCGCCGATGCCGTAGCGCGACCAGGCAAAGAGGATGGATCCATCCTTTAATTCGAGAAAAGAGCCCTCGCTGTTGCGGCAGTTTTCCGCCGAAGGACCAAGGTCCGCGATCAGGCGACCGATCATCAGAGCAGGACCTCCTTATTCGTGCCGTAGAAAATATCCTCACGGCCGGAGATCATCTCGCAGAACTCCTCCATGCGCACCCAGTAATCCGGCTTATAATCCATTTCATAGGAATGACCCCAGATATAGAAGATCTGCGGACGGTCACACTGCATTTCGATAAACTTCTCGCCCATCTTCATCAGCGCATCAAAGTCCTTGGCCATTAAAATTGTGGCTATCAGATATATTCCCATATATACAAGTACCGGAAGTACTTTTTGCAAATAAGTAAATGAATTTTTTATCACATCGGGCAAAATCTTGTTAATCATTTCGGGAT
>JAFYLV010000181.1 GCA_017556885.1 Clostridia bacterium
CGCAGCACCGGCAAAGTGCCGCCAGCGCAGATAGAGAAACTTTGCCGCTTTTCCGGGGAATGTGGAAGGGATCCCGTCGTCCCGGTCGCAAAGATCCAGCGCAATGCCCGCCTCCGTGGTGTTGGAGATGCAGAATCGCAGCTCCGGTTCCTCCGCGAGTGCGGCAAAGGTCTCCGGTGCCTCATGGATGGAGATACAGTCCCGCACACAAGTGATAATCCGACGGCTGTCTACGATCTCGCCCTCCGCTTTACCTCGGAGCGCTACGGTGTAGCGACAATTCTGTTTTCGGAAGGCATCGGAAACCTTGCCGGCTCTCGGTTTGAGGATAACGACGTCCCCGTCAAAGGCACCGGCCTCGTTTGCCACATCGATCATCCAGTCGGCAAAGGCCCGCAGGAAAACGCCCTCGCCAAACTGCAGCACCCGCAGCGGGCGCACGCTTTTCTCCATCATCTGTTCAGTCCTCCGGAAATTACATCTTTAAGAAAATTATACACTCCGGACTCGCAATTTGCAATGTGTTTCTTCCCTCCGGCCGGCGAAGTATGGTATAATTAAGAAAAACTGCCGGAGAAATGTATACATATGCCAAAGGAACTGCTTTATGCCATCGTCGTGGTGCTTTTGCTCCTCAATCTTGCCACCTATATCGTCTACGCTGCCGACAAGCGCAGGGCCCGGCGGAACCGCCGCCGCGTACCGGAAAAGACCCTCTTGCAGCTTGCTGCCTTTGGCGGCTCGGTGGGCGCGCTTATCGCCATGTACACCCTTCGTCACAAGACTCTCCACAAGAAATTTACCCTCGGCGTACCCGCCATTCTCATTGCCCAGATTGCCGTGGTGATCTCCATCATTTATCGCGCCGAACTTGGCTTTTTCTCTTGACAAAACCCTCCCGAAAAGCTATGATTATTTCATAAAATACTTCCTGCAAAGGAGATCGAAAAATGGCTGTAATTTCCGGGCTCGATGCCTATAAGAACGCCCCCGTCGAAGAAACCCGCAAGACCGGCAGACGCATGCGCGTCGGTATCATCGGTTGCGGCTGGATCGCAGAATCCCATGCCGAAAGCTACAAGCGCATGGAGGACGTGGACATCGTCGCCCTTGCAGATATCGTTCCCGGCAAGGCCGAGGATTTTGCCCGCCGCATGGGCATTGAGGGTGCCAACCTCTACGACAGCGGCAACGCGCTGATCGACGGTGAGAAGGATCTGGACTGCGTCAGCGTCTGCACCTACAACCGCCAGCACGCCCCCTGCACCGTCTACGCCCTGGATCACGGTGTCAACGTCCTGCTGGAGAAGCCCATGTGCGTCACTCTGGACGAGGCCGTTGAGATCTGCCGCGCCGAGAAGCGCAGCGGTAAGGTGCTTTCCATCGGCTTCCAGCCCCGTTTTGATAACAACATGAAGATGGTCAAGCGCATCGTTGAAAGCGGTGAGCTTGGTGATGTTTATTACATTCAGACCGGTGGCGGCCGCCGCCGCGGTATCCCCACCCCCTTCGGCACCACCTTTATCGAGGATGAGACCGCCGGCCTCGGCGCCCTGGCCGACATCGGCTGCTATTCCCTCGATATGGTCCTCAATGCCGTCGGCTATCCCAAGCCCCTGACCGTCTCCGGTTACAAGTCCGATTTCTTCGGCAAGGATCCCAATTATTATCCCGGCCACCCCGAGTATGCCAAGCTCTTCGGTGTGGATGACTTCGCCGCGGCTTTTGTCCGTCTTGAGGGCGGCATCATCCTCGACTTCCGTATTGCCTGGGCCATGAACATCGACACCCCGGGTGACACCATCATCCTTGGCACCAAGGCCGGTCTGCGCATCCCCTCCACCGACTGCTGGAACGGCTCCATCGGCGGTCCTCTGAAGATCTACCGCACCCTTGGCGGCGTTGAGGTCGAGACCGAGGTCCCCGTCCAGAAGACCCGTGTCGGTCTCTTCGATCAGAAGATCCGCACCTTCCTGGATGCCTCCCGCGACGGCACTCCCGCCCCGGTTCCTTCCTCTCAGATCCTCTACAACCAGGCCATTCTCGACGGTATCGCCCGTTCCTCCGAGCTCGGCCGCGAGATCGAGATCGAGATCCCCGAGATCTGAATTTAACCGCACCTACCCTCATACGCCGGATAAGCTCCGGCGTATGAGGGCACTTCTATATTCTCCATAAGGAGGTGCTTTTCCATGAAGGAAATGATCGCCGCCACCCGTGCCTACCGGGAGAAACTGCTTGCCGATCCCTACCGTCCCGCCTATCATTTTGCCATCGCGGACGATGACGGACGCCCCGGTGACCCCAACGGCGCTTTCTTTGCCGACGGCCGGTACCACCTGATGTATCTCTACCGCCGCCGCTCTACCAACGCCTTCCATTGGGGCCACATCTCCTCCACCGATCTGCTGCACTGGCGGCATCATCCCGATGCCATCGGCAGTCTTGAGGGGGATGAGGGTTGTTTCTCCGGCGGTGCTTTTGTGGATGACGATGGCAAGGCCTACCTATCCTTCTGGAAATTCCCCTCCAAAAACGGCCGTGACAAGGGCGGTATCGCCCTCGCCGTGGCAGAACCTCCCTACGACGTTTGGGTGCGCCTGCATCCCATTGCCATCGAAGGTCTCGACGGCAAGGAATGGGGCAGCATGGATCTCCCCGCCGAGGACGGCACCGTGCATCACCTCGGCTGTGCCGACCCCAGCAACATCTGGAAGCACGGCGGCTTCTATTACATGCAGACCGGCAACCTCATCACTTTGAATCTCTACGGCCGCGAGGCCGACTCCCCCGCCGAGTACCGCGGCGACCACGTGGAGCTCTTCCGTTCCCGCGATCTCCGCAGTTGGGAATTCGTCCACCGCTTCTATGAGCGCCGCACCGACAACTCCTGGACGGATGAGACGGAGGACGACATGTGTCCCTCCTTCCTGCCCCTGCCCGCACAGCGCGGCGGCGGCAAGATGAGCGATAAATTCCTGCAGCTTTTCATCGCCCACAACAAGGGCGCCCAATATTACATTGGCGACTATCGGGATGCGCATTTCTACCCCGAGGTCCACGGCCGCATGTCCTGGCAGGACAACACCTATTTCGCCCCGGAGGCGCTCATTGACGGCCGCGGCCGTCAGATCATGTGGGCGTGGCTTCTGGATAATCTCGACGGCGACTTTGAGCGCTTTGGCTGGAGCGGCGTTTACGGTCTTCCCCGTGAGCTTTGGCTCGGTGAGGACGGCACTCTCCGCATGGCCCCCGCGGAAGAAGTTTCCCGCCTGTTCTATAACGAGCAGCGCTTTGGCGATATGGAGATCTCCGGCGCGGCACCCCTCGCCGTAAAAAACGGCGACCTCTGCCACCTCTCCTTTACTGCCGATATGGGCAGCGCGCGCCGCGCAGGCGCCTACGTCCGCGCGACGGCGGATCTTTCCGAGCTCTGCCAGATCT
This sequence comes from Clostridia bacterium, assembly GCA_017556885.1. Taxonomy (GTDB): domain Bacteria; phylum Bacillota; class Clostridia; order Oscillospirales; family QAMX01; genus RGIG1911. The sequence continues at coordinate 3,445 of JAFYLV010000181.1, forward strand.
ACTATGACAAAACTGCCGGTGAGCTGGTCTTTGATGCCACCAAGGTTGGCACCGAGGGCCGCCGCATCGTTGAGCGCGCCCCCTTCCACCTTGCGGAGGGCGAGGAGCTCCGACTGGATATCTTTATTGACCGCTCTGTGGTGGAGGTCTACGCAAACGACCGGCAGGCGATCTGCCGCCGGGTGTACAATACCGACCCCGCCGCAGCCTCCGGAATCGGCCTTGCGGCAGATGCCGCGGTGCGCTTCCGCGCCGTGTGCGCCCACGAGGTCTCCCCCTCCAATCCGTACTGAATAACACCCGCTTTTCATCCAAAACAAAGGAGTAATGTCATGAAATCCTTCCGTTCCGCCGTCATCGGTTGCGGCAATATCTCCCGAAGACATACCGAAGCACTGACCGAAAGCAGCCGTGCCGAGCTGGTCGCCGTCTGCGACATCCGCGAGGACCGCGCCGCTGCCGCCGGCGAAAAATTCGGAGTTCCCTACTATACCGACTATCGGGACGTCCTTGCCCGGGAGGACATTGACTGCATCCATATCTGCACTCCGCACTATCTGCATGCCCCCATCGCCATCGCTGCCTTCGCAGCGGGCAAGCACGTCTTTACCGAGAAGCCCATGGCCACCACCCCCGAGGATGCAGAGGCCATGATCCGTGCTGCCGAGGCCGCCGGCAAGTATCTCGGCGTGTGCTTCCAGAACCGCTATAAGTTCATCAACGCAAAGCTGCGGGAGCTGGTGCTCTCCGGCGCTTACGGCAAGCCCGTCGGCGGCAAAGGCATCGTCACCTGGTTCCGCGATCCTGCCTACTATACCGACAGCGGCTGGCGCGGCAGCTTTGAGACCGAGGGCGGCGGCGTGCTCATCAACCAGTCCATCCACACGCTCGACCTGCTCATCTGGACGCTGGGCGATCCCACCGCCATCCGCGCAAACTGCGGCATCTTCTCCGAGCTTCTGGAGAACGTCATCGAGGTCGAGGACACCGCCACGGCGCACCTCCGCTTTGACAACGGCGCGACGGCACTCTTCTTTGCCTCCAACGCATGGAAGAACAACGCCGCCGTCCAGTTTGAGATCCAGTGCGAAAACGCACTGCTCACCGCCACGGAGGATGAGCTGATCATCGCTCATGCCGACAAGAGATGCGAGCGCATCGTGGACACCACCCCCAAGACGGATGATAAGTCCTACTGGGGCAACTGCCATTCCATCATCATCGAGGATTTCTACGCCGCCATTGCCGAAGATCGTCCCTTCGCTGTGGACGGGAAGGAAGGCATCCGCGCCCTGCACGTCATCGACGGCATCTACAAGGCCTCCGGCTTCGGTCCGCGGGCATAAAGAACATATACACAAAAGAAAAGGAGCAGATGCACATGCATCTGCTCCTTTTTGGGTTTTTTCAGTAGGCAATGGTGGTCATGAGGGTCATTTCCGCCTGGGCGGAGTCGAGGCGGCTGTACTGCGCCACCACGGGCACCGAGCTTTTCAGCAGGATGGCGTAGGGCACGTCGATGGGAACGGTGCTTCCGTCGGCGGCCACCAGCTTATCCATGCGGACGTGGTGGGTGCGGCGGGCACCGCAGAGGGCGGTGAAGCCCGTCATGGGCTCGCGATCCTCGAAATAGAGGGTAAATTCGAGCTTTGCATCGATATCGCCGCAGTTGAGCACGCAAACCGCCTCATGGCTGGGGTAAAGGCCGTTGGAATGGGAATCCCAGAAGGCGTCGGCGATGAGCCATTCGCATTTTCCGTAGGTCTTTTCCATCACGTTTCGCCTCCTTAGCGGGCAGAGAGAACGTTCTTCTCGTAGTCGCGGACCTCGTCGAGCCATGCGCTGCCCACGGGCATGCCGCACTTCTCGCAAAGGTAATCCCAAACGGCGGTCCAGGGCATGGACTTGGCCTCTTCGGTGAGGGCGAGGACACCGGTACGGTCGCCGGCATACTCCATCTCGCGGATGGCGGCATAGGGCTCGAGCATTGCACGCAGCAGAGCCTTACGGGTGTTGCGCATACCGATGACCCAGGCGGCGACGCGGTTGATAGAACCGTCGAAGTAGTCCAGAGCGAGGTAGGTGCGATCGACAAAGTCATTGCGCACCAGCTCGTTTGCAATGGCCATAACGTCGTCGTTCATGGTGACCACGTGGTCGGAGTCCCAACGCATGGGACGGGAAACGTGGAAGAGCACCTTATCGGAGAAGAGCAGGATGGAGGAGATCTTATCCGCCACGCTCTCGGTGGGATGATAGTGACCCATATCCAGGGTGAGCATGTGGTTGTTCTTCATGGCATAACCCATGTAGAACTCATGGCTGCCGACCACATAGGCCTCGCTGCCGATACCGAAGACCTTGCTCTCCAGGGAGGAGCGCTCGTAGGCCTGGTCGCACTTGACGGCAAAGATCTCGTCCAGAGACTGGGCAAGTCTTGCACGGGGTGCGAAGCGGTCTGCTACGTTGTCCTTGGCGCCGTCGGGAACCCAGATGTTGTTGACACAGATCTTGCCGGTCTTCTTACCGATGTACTCGGCGATCTGACGGCTGCGGATGCAGTGCTCGACCCAGAACTTGCGGATGGTCTCGTTGCCGCTGGAGAGGGTGTAGCCGTCCTCGCTGTAGGGATGGGAGAAGCAGGTGGGGTTGAAATCGAGGCCGAAGCCGCCCTTGTTGGCCCAATCGATCCAGTTGTCAAAGTGCTTTGCCTCGATGGCATCGCGGTCGACCTTCTCGTCAGCCTCCAGATAGAAGGCGTGGATGTTGACCTTCTTCTCACCGGGGATAAGGGAGAACGCCTTATCGATATCTGCGCGCAGCTCATCGGGAGTGCGGGCCTTGCCGGGATAATTACCGGTCACCTGGATACCGCCGGAGAGAGCTCCGCCGACATTCTCAAAGCCGGTGACGTCGTCGCCCTGCCAGCAATGCATGGAAAGGGGGGTGGAAAGAACCTTTTCGATGACCTTATCGGTATCGATGCCGAGGGCAGCATAGCGCTCGCGCGCAAGCTCATAAGCCTTGGTGATATTGCTCATTTCTGTGCTCCTTTGGTAATAATTTCTTTGAATTTATCATACATAGCGCCCCAGGTCTCGCCATCCTTGGGCTCGTAGGACTCGATATCGGTGGAGCGGGCAACGATCTGCCGCGCCTCCCAACGGTCCTTGGCCTCGCCGAGGGTGATGAGCTGTGCTGCCATGTTGCCGAAGGCGGTAGCCTCCACCGGGCCGGCATAGACCGGACGGCGGATGGCATTGGCGGTAAACTGCATGAGGATACGGTTCTTGCAGCCGCCGCCGAGGGCGCGCATGCAGGGCAGATAGTAGCCGAGAACACCCTCCAGCTGCTCGATGGCGTAGCGATACTTGAGCGCAAGGCTCTCAAGCACGCAGCGCAGCACCTCACCGCGGGTCTCGGGCTCCGGCTGACCGGTCTCCCGGCAATACTCGCGGATCTTGCGAACCATGCGGCCGGGGGTCATGAAGCGCTCGTCATCGGGATCGATATAGCACTTCCGGCCGGGGACAGCCAGCACCTCGGCATTGAGGGTATCGTAATCCACCTCGCCCTCACGGCGCTCAAACTCACGCTTGACCTCGGTATAGATCCACAGACCCATGATGTTCTTCAGGAAGCGGGTCGTATTGTCAAAGCCGCCCTCGTTGGTGTAGTCGATGGCAAAGGCCGCATCGTCATTTTTGGGGTTGGCAAGCTCCACGCCGAGCAGGCTCCATGTGCCGCAGGAGAGGTAAACGCAGCGCTCGCCGCGCTCCATGGGAATGGCAAGAACGGCGCTGCCGGTGTCGTGTCCGCAGACCGCACAGACCTTGGCATTCTCAATGCCCGTTTCTTCTGCGATGTCGGGCAGCACGCCGCCGAGCATGGTGCCGGAGGGCACGATCTTCTGCAGGATGGAGGGATCGATACCGAGCTTTCCAAGCAGCTCGTAATCCCAGTCACGGGTGTTGAGATTGTACATCTGCGTGGTGGAAACGATGGAGAACTCCGCCGCCTTCACACCGGTGAGCAGATAGTTGATGAGGTCAGGCATCAGGAGCAGGTCCTTGGCACCCGCAAGGATCTCAGGATACTTTTCCTTGATGGCCGTCAGCTGGAAGAGGGTGTTGAAGCGCAGGAACTGCAGACCCGTACGGTCGTAGATCTCCTTTTTCGGAACGATGCCGAAAACGCGCTCCATCTCCCCTTCCGTCAGCTCATCACGGTAGGCAAAGGGATTGCCGATGAGCTGGCCGTAGGAGTTGAGCAGGCCGAAGTCAACGCCCCAGGTGTCCACGCCGATGGACTCGATGTCCTTATGGCCGGCGATGGAAGCCTTGATAAGACCGGCCTTCAGTTCAAAGAAAAGGCGCAGCACGTCCCAGGTCAGGTGACCGGTAACGCGGACGGGATCGTTGGAGAAGCGGTGCAGCTCCGTGGCGGTGATGCGGCTGCCGTCGTACTCGCCGAGGATACCGCGGCCGCTGGTGGCACCGTAGTCAAAGGTGATGATCTTTTTGCTTGCCATATGCGTTCTCCTTATCTTGCCCGGGCGGCAAAGGCTGCCGTCCGGGTTTCGAGATCGGGGTACTCAGAAATCGCAGCAGCACCGAAGAAGCCGTCCTTGGGGTCCTTCAGGGTGCGCATCTCATGACCGATGAGGGCCCAGGTGCTCTCCTTGAGGTTGTCAAACTCCGGCGCGCGGGCAGCCACGCACACGAAGGACTGACGGGGAGAGTTGATGTCCTCGCCGCTGATCTGGAAGAATCCCTCCGCGCGGCACTTTTCGCGGATACGCTCAAGCTGGGCGGGGGTATTTCTGGAGGGCATGTAGGTGACGGCACGGAAGCCGGTGGCCTTCAGTACGTCAAAGAGGGTGTCGAGATACTCGTCCTCAAACTTTTGGGCGCGCTTGTCACCCGTAACGGAATCGCCCACGTCGCCAAGATAGGCATAGGCGCAGATACCGCCGGCGGCCTCGCAGACCGCCACTGCCTCCGCGATGGGAGCGCACTCGGCATCGGCCGGCAGGTAGAAGAAGGAGGTATCGCTCTTCAAAACACCCAGCAGATCGTAAACGTACTTATCGCTCTCGACATCCAAAAGCCAACCCTCGTTCTTTGCGGAAACAGAAAGGCCGAGCTCCTCCCGCAGGAAGCGGATCAGGCCCTCGCCGCGGCCGAATTTCTCAATGAGCTTCAGGGAGAGCGCCCAAAGGATGTGGCGCTCGGTAACGCTGCCGCCCTCAGCCGCCTTGGAGACGGGATACACATCACGGTCAAAGTCCAGGCTAATACCGTAGGGAGCGTATTTTTCGCTGATACGGGCGCACATCTTGCGGTTGCGCTCGCATCTCATCTCCCGGCGGGGGGCGATGAAGGCCTCCACCGCGGGAAGGCTTGCTACGGGCAGACCGTGGAAGGCGATGTAGGCGATATCGTTCTGGTCGGGATTGTTGACGCGGCGGCCGCGGATGGCGGTATCGCCGACGTAGACGCGGCACTCCATGCCGCCGGTGGTGGCCATGCCGACGATACGGCCGGCCTCGTGGAACTCCCGGATACCTGCCACGGAATCATGATCCATGATTCCTGCGGTGGACAGACCTGCCCGGTGGGCAAACCAGACCGCTGCCGTGGGAGAATAGGGAGAGAAGGAATACCAGGTATGGATATGGTTGTTAACATCCGCGCCGATGGTGGCGGCGGGGATCTCCCCTGCCTTTTCCGCATTTACAAGGGCGGTAAGCGCCTCCTGTCTTGCGGAAAGAGAGGGATCGTTAAGCTGTTTTTCCAGTTCGCAAATGTTCATTGTAACCTCTTTGCAGCTCCTTTTTGAGGCAAATCTTTGCATAGATGCCTCCGCTGCCTATATTTTACAGGCAGCGGAGGCATTTGTCAATTGAGCATATTCTGACCGCCGGTGACAGGCACAGCCTGACCGGTTTCGTATTCCTGCTCGATGATGTAGAAGAGGGCACGGGCAACGTCCTTGGTGCCGCAGCCACGGCGCATGGGGACCTTGTTCTCGTAGGCGATCTTCACATCCTCCACAGTCTTCGCACCGGGCACCTTGCCGGAGCGGAGATACTGGATGAAGAGACCCTTCTCCGGATCGCTCCACAGGGGACCGTCGAAGAAGTTACCCGGGCAGATGGAGTTGACCTTGATGCGGTGATCCACCAGCTCCAGTGCAAAGCTCTGGGTCAGGCCTATGCCGCCGAACTTACCGCCGGCATAGGCGAAGTTGCGGTTGGAGCCGGAAAGGCCGGACTTGGAGTTGATCTGAATGATATCGAAGTAACGGTCGGCATCAAAGGAATGCTCGCGGCGCATGACGCGGGCAGCATACTTGACGCAAAGGAAGTAGGCCTCGTAGTTGACCTTGGTCATGAGATCAAAGGTCTTGAGATCCATATCCTCAAGGCCGCCGGAGCGCAGGATACCGGCATTGCTGACAAAGACGTCCAGTCCGCCGTAATGGCAGACGGTCTCACGGACGAGATTCTCAACGGAAGCCTCGTCGGCAACGTTGCAGGCAACGGCAAAGGCCGCGCCGGCACCGAAATCGGCGCAGAGGGTCTCCGCAGCCTTGGCTGCGCCCTCGGCGTTCATATCCGCGATAACGACGGAAGCACCCTCAGCACACATCTCCTCGGCAACACCGTAGCCGAAGCCCTGAGCGCCGCCGGTGACGATGGCGATACGGCCGGAAAGGCGCTTTGCGCCCGCGCCGGCAAGGGACACGGAGGAGCGATACTTCTCCACCTCCCAGTTACGGATGAAGGAGACCATCTTGGGAGCCATGAAGCGGTTTCCGCCAAAATTCTTGGTGTAAACCGCGATCTTCACCGCGTCACGGAAGACAGCGGCGGCAATATCGGCGTTCTTCTTGGAGGAACCGACGGCAAAGCAGCCAACGCCCTTGACACAGACGATGCGGGGCGCGGCGCCGTACTTCTTCTTAAAGCCGGCGATGGCCTTGGCCACAGCCTCATCCTCGGCGGACTCGGCGTAGGCAGGCATATGACCGGTGTAAACGATATGGTCGGGCGTATAAGCGCCGTTCACGGGGGCGAAGGAGGCCTTATCCTCCATCATGGCAAGCAGGCTCTTCGGTGCGGTGAAGGTGACGAAGGAGGAAGCGCCGGGAGCGGCAAGCATACGGATCTCGCAGGCGAGGTTTGCAACGACGTCGGCATCAAACTCCGCCTCGGTCATGTCGGGCTTCTCGGATGCGGCAGCGTCCACCTTGGCCATCACGCCGGAGATGAGTGCGCGCATCTCCTCTGCCGTATCGGCAGCGAAGAAGATGCCGTGGTTCTGCAGAACCATCAGGCAGCAATCGGAACCCTTTTCCTTCTTATACGCCTTCAGAGCGCGGGCAGCGGAAGCGGCGAGGGTATAGCCGGGCTTGGTCTCGTTCATCCAGATAAGATCCTCGCCCAGCACCTTCATCACGGCAGCCTTTGCGTCCTTTGCGCAGGTCATGCCGTTGATGGCAGCGGGATGGAGATGGACAACGAGCTTCTGAGGGAAAAGCGCATGGAGCAGAGCCTCGACAGAGGGACGCTTTGCATCCTCGCCGCGGCAGCGGGCGCTCATCATACCGGCGAGAACTTCGGCTTCCACCTCATCCTCGGTGCCGGAATATCTCTTTTTGAGGGTAGCGGCAAGGCCCTTGCGGCAGAGCTTGACAAAGCCGTCCTCGGTGATGCCGGCAAGGCCGGTACCGGAGCGCTTGACCCAAAGATAGTCCTCATCCTTGACGGAGGTATTTCCGCCGCCGGCGAGAACGAAGTCGGCATTGGCACCGTACTCGCAGGAAAGGGAAATAATGTCCTTCATATCGGCCATTTTACATACCTCCCTTGGTCTTCAGAAGATACTTCTCCGCCTCAGGGCACCACAGACCGTTGTTTGCCTTACAGATGCGGTCAAGCTCGGCAAAGAAGGGATCGGTCTTACCCTTCTCCTCGAAGTCGGCGATGGCGGTCATGGGCATATCGATGCAGGTGTAAACCAGCTTCTTGCCGCCGGGGATCTTAGGCAGGTTCTTGGTGGTCTCGGCAACGGAGTCCAGACCGCCAACGTGGGTGATCATGGCAGAGGGATTGATGATACCCTTCTCCATCAGCGCGAGGGATTCCTTCATATCGTCGATATTGCCGCCGGAGGTACCCACCACGTGGGTGGAGGCATAGTGGACGTTGTAGAAGTTGAACTCTGCGGCAAAGGCGGGATTGGTGGGGCCTGCAAAGAAGTTGAGGCAGCCGTCGCGGCCGAGGATGCGGTCGCCCTGCTCCACAACGGGACGGACGGGGGCGTAGACGTAAACGTCATCGTAGCCGGTGCCGCCGGTGAAGGCAAGGAGAGCCTCGTCGGCATTCTCACACTTTGCGGTGTTGACATAGTGCAGCTCAACGCCGTGGGCAGCGGCATCCTCAACGGTGAGGAGCTGGGCTGCGCGGGCGAGACGTGCATCGTCGATATCCGTCACCACCAGCAGGGAGGGACGGCGGTCGCAGTGCAGGGCGTAGTCGATGGCGCCCATACCCATGGGGCCGACACCGGCGAGGATGGCCATCTTGCCGCCCTCGATGATGCCCATACGGTGCTCGTAGCTGCCGTTCTTGGTGTGATACTGGGCGTGATAGCCGCCGACGATGCAGCTCACGGGTTCGGCCAGGGAGCCGTAGAAGTAGGCCTCGCCGTCAAAGGGCAGCAGGCAGCCCAGCTCCATGACCTCGTTGGGGATGATGATGTAGGTGGCGTCGCCGCCGATATAGGGGTAGGAATAGCCGGGAGAGTTGAGGCTTCCCTTATAGTTCAGCGCAGGCTGAATGGAGAAATGATCGCCCGGCTTGAACTGATCCTGCCACTTTTTGCCCACCTCGATGATCTCACCGCAGAACTCGTGACCGATGATGACGGGATTCTCCGCAACATCGTCGGGCACACGCTTGTGGCGCGGGCCCTGCTCGGTGGCCTTATAGGAGGACATGCAAAGGCTGTCGGAGACTACCCGGGCGAGGATCTCATCCTCGCCCATGGCGGGCAGCTCAAACTCTTCCAGGCGCAGATCGTTTTCGCCGTACAGGCGGACTGCTCTTGTTTTCATTTTATAAGCTCCTTATGGCCGGATCAGATACCGAGCTTCTCGCGGCGGATCTTCTCCAGGGTGGTGAAGTTGAACTTGGAGGTGTGGCCGGGCAGGGGGAGGATCTTCTCGTTGATGGCATCAAGCAGCCAGTCCGCCTGGGGATAGTAGAACTTATCCAGCTCGGGGCAGGGAGAGATCTCGTTGGGGGCACCGACGACAACGGGAGGTGCATCGAGATAATCGAAGGCCATCTCGGTGATGTTGCGGGCCATATCGTTGAGGTGAGAGCCGCGCTCGCAGGCATCGGAAACGAGGACGATGCGGCCGGTCTTCTTCACGCTCTCAATAACGGGCTCGTAGTTGAAGGGAACGATGGAGCGGGCGTCGATGACCTCAGCCTCCAGGCCGAACTTCTCGGAGAGGAGCTTTGCGGCATCGAGGGCCGGGTAGAGGGTAGCACCGACGGAGAGGATGGTGATATCCTTACCCTCGCGCTTGATGTCGGGCTCTCCGATGGCGACCTCGTAGTAACCCTCGGGCACGCCTTCCTTATGGAACTGCTCGCCCATGTCGTAGATCTTCTGGCTTTCAAAGAAGATGACGGGGTCGGTGCCGGACAGAGCGGCGTTCATAAGACCCTTGGCATCGTAGGGAGTTGCGGGGAATACGACCTTCAGGCCGGGGATGTGGCTGCAGAGGCTGGACCAGTCCTGAGCGTGCTGAGCACCGTACTTGGCACCGCAGGAAACGCGAAGGACAACAGGCATCTTCAGAACGCCGGCGCTCATGGACTGCCACTTGGCCAGCCGGTTGAAGACTTCGTCACCGGCGCGGCCGAGGAAGTCACAGTACATCAGCTCGGGGATGGCGCGGCCGCCGCAGAGACCGTAACCGACGGAAGCGGCAACAATGGTACCCTCGGAGATGGGGGAGTTGAAGAAGCGGTGGTAGGGCAGGCTCTCGGTCATGCCGCCGTAAACGCCAAAGGCGCCGCCCCAGTCACGGTTATCCTCACCGAAGGCGATGAGGGTGGGATCCTCATAGAACTTGTCGAAGATGGACTCAAAGAGAGCATCGCGGATGTTGAAGCACTTGAGCTTGGAGACAGGCTTGCCCTCAGCGTCAAAGGCGTAGCGGATCTTCTGGGCATTCTTCTTAACGCGGGAGTTGTCCTCCTTCGCGGTGAGAACGTCGGGCTTGCGGTCATCCATCTTGGGCTTGTGCTCATTGGAGAACATGAAGTTGCGGATAACATCGGGGTCCTTCGCAGGATCCATACGGGGGCTGATCTCGTCGTCGATGGAGAGCTTGAGGATGCGGGTGATGCGCTCCTTGACGGACTCGTTGATGGCATCGAGCTTGGAATCGTCAGCAATGCCGTTCTTGATGAGCTCGGCACGGAAGGCAGCGATGGAATCCTGCTGCTTCCAGGCTTCGATCTCCTCGTCGGTGCGGTAGGTGTTGGCGTCGGTGGTGGAGTGACCGACATAGCGGTAGGTCACGGTATCCATCAGGACGGGACCGCGGCGCTCCTCGATGATCTTTCTCTTGCGCTTGAAGGCATCGATAACGGCGAGGGGATTGTAGCCGTCGATACGCTCGGAATGCATCTGGTCGGGGTTGATACCGGCACCGACGCGGGCGAGGATGTCGTAGGCCATGGTCTCGCCGCGGGTCTGACCGCCCATACCGTAGGAGTTGTTGAGGAAGTTGAAGATGATGGGCAGACCGCCGTTGTGGGCAGCATCCCACAGCTCCTTGAACTGGTCGATGCCGGCGAAGTTGAGGGCTTCCCAGACAGGACCGCAGCCGAGGCAGGCATCGCCGGCGTTGCAGACGACGAGACCGGGCTTCTCATTGACCTTCTTATAGAGGGCAGCACCGACGCTGATACCGGCGGAGCCGCCGACGATGGCGTTGTTGGGATAAATGCCGAAGGGAGTGAAGAAGACGTGCATGGAGTTGCCGAGGCCGCGGGTGAAGCCGGTGGTGCGGCCGAAGAGCTCGCTCATGAAGCCGTAGAGCAGGAAGTCCTCAGCAAGGTCCTTCATGTCGCCGGTGGTGTTGCGGGCCTCGACGGGCTTGAGAATATCGCCGCCGAAGAAGTCCTTCATGATCTTGTAGAGCTCATCCTTGGGCAGGTGCTTGATGGCAGCCATACCCTTGGCGATCACTTCACCGTGGCTTCTGTGGGAGCCGAAGATGTAGTCATCCATGGTCAGGGTGTAGGCCATACCGACAGCGGCAGCCTCCTGACCGGTGTAAAGGTGGGCAGGTCCGACGTAGGTGTAGTCAACACCGTTGTAATGCTTGGTGGAGCGCACGGAGTAGAGCATGGTCTCGAACTCACGGATGTACTGCATGTCGCGGTAGATACCGATGAGGTCGTCATTGGTGAAATTCTTGGCCTTGATCTCATCGGCCATGGTCTTGGAATAGGCGTTCAGGGGAATGTCCTTGAAGTGGATTTTACCGGGCTTGCGTACCTCGGCGGGATCGACAAATTGATTCTTCGGCATGATTTTTCTCTCCTTTTTATATATCAGTCAAAAATAAACTCGCGCATAACTTCGCCCACGGTGGGATGGGGGAACACAAGGCGCTCCAGGTCCGCAAGGCGCAGTTCACGGTTGAGCATCAGAGCCGCGGAAACGATGATCTCCGAGCAGGGGTTGCCCATCATGTGGACACCCAGCAGCTTGTGGCTCTTCTTATCGATGACGGCCTTGCAGATGCCCTCGCCGCCCTCGTTCTCCGCAAGGAAACGGCCGGAGTAGGCCATGGGGATCTTGCGCTCCTCGGCATCTATGCCCTTCTTCTTTGCGCTGTCAAGGGTCTCGCCGACGCTCGCGACCTCGGGATTGGTGTAGATAACGGAGGGGATCTCGTTGTAGTTCATGCTGTCCTTGCGGCCGAGCATGGTGTTGATGGCGACCTCCGCCTCACGGTAGGCGGTGTGGGCAAGCATGATGCGGGCATTGACGTCACCCGCGGCGAAAACGCCGGGAACGTTGGTCTTCATCTGGTCATCGGTGAGAATGGCACCGCGCTCGCAGGCCACGCCGATGCTCTCCAGGCCGATGTTTGCCGTAACGGCGCGGCGGCCGATGGAGCTGAGGATCTTCTCTGCCTTGACGGACTCGCGCTTGCCGTCCTTCTCGTAGATGACCTCACCGGGCTTGACCTCAACGACCTTTGCGCCGAGGCGGAAGATGATGCCCTTCTTCTCATAGTGCTTCTGCAGCATGGCGGAGATCTCGCGGTCGGTGGGACCAGCGATCTTGTCCATCATCTCGACGATCTCGATGTGAGCGCCTGCAGAGCAGAAGTAGGAAGCCATCTCCAGGCCGATGACGCCGCCGCCGATAACGCAGAGGCTCTCGGGCACATGATCCAGATCCAGGATCTCACGGTTGGTCAGCACATGACCCGCCGCAAGGCCCTCGCGCAGACCGGGGATGGGAGGCACAAGTGCCTCGGAGCCGGTAGCGATGAGCAACTTTGCGGTCTCATAGGTCTTACCCTCGGCCTCAACGGAGAAGCCGTTTGCGGTGCGGCCCGTGATCTTGCCTTCGGCGTAGACCACCTCGACCTTGTACTTCTTCATGGCAGCACCGATGCCGCCGACAAGGGTCTTGACGACCTTGTTCTTGCGGTTGACGACAAAGGCATGGTCGAGCTTTGCGCCGGTGGTGGAAACACCGTACTTCTCGCCGTAGCCGTTGGCATAGTCATAGATCTTTGCAGAGTTGAGCAGGGTCTTGGAGGGGATGCAGCCCTCATTGAGGCAAACACCGCCGAGGGCGCGCTTCTCAATGACGAGGGTCTTCATACCCTCCGCACCGGCGCGCTCCGCCGCACGGTAACCGGCAGGGCCGCCGCCGAGAACGATCAGATCATACATCGTTTTTCGCCCTCCTTACTTTGCCAGCAGCAGGCTGAAGTTCTCCAGGTTGTTGCCGAGATCCTTCAGGAAGCGGGCAGCGGGAGCGCCGTCCACCACACGGTGGTCGAAGGTCAGGGAGAGAGCCATGGCCGGGTAGGCCTTGAGCTCGCCGTTCACCTCACGCACACGGGTGGAGATGGTGTTGACACCGAGGATACCCGTCTGCGGGGGATTGATGACGGGGGTAAAGCTCTCGATACCGAAGGCACCGAGGTTGGAGACGGTGAAGGAACCGCCGCTCATCTCTGCGGCGGAGAGGGTGCCCTCCTGGGCAGCCTTGGCAAGGCGCTTGACCTCAGCGGAGATGGCCAGCAGGCTCAGCTTCTCCGCATTGCGGATGACCGGCACAACGAGACCCTTGGGGGTATCGCAGGCAAAGCCGAGGTGCACGGTGTTGAAATACTTCATATTGTCGCCGTCGAAGTTGGCGTTGAGGTCGGGGTGGGCAAGCAGGGTGCGGGAAACGGCAAAGAGCACCACGTCGTTGAGGGTGACACCGCCGAGACCCAGAGCCTCCGCCGCCTTCGCGGACTTGCGGAAGGCCATGATGGCAGAGGCATCGAAGGAGCTGGTCTCGGTGAGCTGAGCCATCTCGGAGAGAGACTTGTGCATGTTCTCCGCGATGATGCGGCGCATGCGGCTGATGGGCTCCACGGTGAACTCGTCCTCCGCGGCAGCGGGAGCGGCGGCAGGTGCGGGAGCGGCAGCCTCGGCAGCCTTGCTCACAGGACGGCCGGCATCGAGCCATGCGTTGACGTCGCGCTCGATGATGCGGCCCTCGGGACCGGTACCGCCGATCTCGGCAAGGTCAGCGCCCGCCTTCTCGGCGAGATTTCTTGCACGGGGAGAGGCGAAAATACGGTCGCCCTCACGCTTTGCGGGAGCGGCGGCAGGTGCTGCAGCAGCAGGAGCCTCGGCGGCGGCTGCGGGCTTCTCTTCTGCGGGAGCCTCCGCCTTAGCAGCGCCGGGAACGTCGAAGCTCTCACCGGGAGCACCGATCACACAGACAGGTGCCTTGATGGGGAGCTCGTCGCCGGGCTCGCACAGCAGTGCAAGAACGGTACCCTCTACCTCGGACTCCTCGTCAAAGGCAGACTTTCCGTTTTCAATGGAAAAGAGTTTGTCGCCGGTCTTGACCGTGTCGCCGACCTGGATATACCACTCGGCGAGGACAGCAGATTCTTCGGACACGCCCTTCTGGGGCATCAGAATGATGTTTGCCATATGATTCCTCCTGCTTAATGCATTTTTTACCTAATTAATAAATAATTTTCTCCTCCGGGATTCCGCCGGCGGCATCGCCGGGATCCCGGTCGCAAATGATGATGTCCACATCCTCCGGACGGGCGAAGGTATATGGAAGCGTTTTGCCAAGTTTGGTGCTGTCCATCAGCAAAATGACCCGACGGGCCTTGGCGATCACGGCGCGTTTCAGCTCCGATTCACCGATGTGGCCGTTGGAAAAAC
>JAFYLV010000182.1 GCA_017556885.1 Clostridia bacterium
CCTAAAGAGCGAAGGGAGGTCCGGATATGAAGAAAAAGACTCTGTTGTATACGCTGCTTGGCGCGGTAGCGGCATTTGTGTGCCTTGCGGCGCTGGTGTTGTTTATTATTAACCCCGCGCTGCGGGAAAAATATACGGACACTTACGGCACCGGGGAGGTGCACCTCTTCCTGCGGGAAGGCAATGGAAGCCTTGCTGCGGGTGGACTCTTTTTGCCCGGCGGCTATTATCGTGAGACCGCCCCTTCCCGTGAGATTACGCTCTCGGCAGGGAAGACGGGGACGATGACCCTGTGGATCTGGGCCTGCGGGACCTCCGATATTGAAATTACCGATGTGAGCACTCAGACGCTTTGGTCCCCAACGGAGGGACAGCGGGAGGCCGCGAAGCTCATCCAAATCGGAACATATGAAAAGAAAGTTGCGGCCGGGAAGGCCAGCCTTGTGCATCTTACCTTTACACCGGACACGGAAATGTCCGCAGGGCTTTGGCGTGCGCTGATCTCCGTTACCGCCAAAACGGCAGCAGGGGAGGAACGGCGAACCTACGCCGTGGATCTTCGGCTGCAGGGCGAGGCGGATATCGTCCTTTGCCGCGGCAGAAATACCGAATGGACTGTGGTGGAACGGGATGAGCCTACCGCCGCCGAGCGCGCTGCCGTTGACGTATTTGTCAGCACTGTGGAAAAAGTTTCCGGATGTAAGCTTAGCGTCCGGAAGGAATCGTCTCCCGGCCGAGGGAAAGTGATTGTCATCGGATACGGCAATGATACGGCGGGGGATGACGAGATATCTTCCATGAGCTCGGAATACGGCTATATCGGTATCAGCCCGGACCGCATTACCCTGACGGGAACGGGAGACCGCGGTACACTGTGTGCCGTGTATACCTTCCTTGAGGAATACTGCGGCCTTCGTCAGTACACCGACCGCATCTCGGTACAGTCCGAGAAGCGAAAAATCCTTTTGCAGGCCGGTACACAGATCGTTGTGCCGGATTTCAGTCAGCGCGGTGTTCTTTCCGGTGAAGGAAGCACATGGGCATTTGCTATGCCCAATATGCTGAATGCAGGTAGTTTGAAGGACGGTACCAAGTATGGCGGCAGCATTACCTATTCCGGTGATGCGCAGCAGACTCTGGAATCGCTCATTCCGTCAAATACGTATTATTATACCAACCGTGCCTTTTATTCTTCCAGGGATATAACGTCCGACGGTCTGCGGCAGCTTTGCCTGTCCAATCCGGAAGTTGTTACCCGGATCACGGATAAGGTGCTTGCAACGCTGGACGGAAGCTCTCTTGCGCAGCGGGTATCCCTGCGGCATATCGGCTGCGATACCCCCTGCGGTTGTGAAAACTGTGCGGCGATCAATGCACAGGAGAAAAGTCCGGCAGGAACCTATATACGACTTGTCAATGCCGTTGCGGAAAAGGTGGCGGAGAATTATTCCGGCGTTCTTTTGGAAATCGAGCTCTCCGGTGCGGCATGCGCCCCGACGGCGACGCTGCCGGCGGAAAATGTACTGGTCATGCTCTCCGATGCGGGCACGACCCGGGGTGAGACTTATCAGGAAAACGGATTTGTTTCCACCGTGAAGGCATGGAAAAAGATCGCTTCGCATCTGGGCGCGGTTCTGCATATCTATGCCGACGGGCAGTATCTCTGCCCGGTGACAGATGCCGTGACGCTCGGGGAGAACCTCCGGCTGCTGTACGATGCCGGAATCGAGGCCTGCATCTTTGCCGAATGCGGCAACGTGACGGGTGCGGAATTTGGCGGTCTCAAGGCATACGTGGCTGCACGGATCGCTCGAAATGCGGATTATCCGGCAGTTCTTGCCGTCCACGATTATCTTTACGGCGCGTTCGGTGCGGCTGGCGGGTACGTGGGTGATTGGCTCGACATGCTTGCGGCGCGGCTTGCGGTGACTAAGCCGACGGCGGAGGCGGGCATTTCTCCAGCGGTTTATGACCGCGAATTCCTTGCGAAAGGCCTTGCACTGCTTGAAAAGGCAGAGCGTGGCTGCGGAGGAGACGGTGAGCGTTTGTATCGCCTGCGGAGAGAGGAGCTTCCCCTGCGATGGGCTGAGCTTTGTCTGACACCTGCGACAGAACGGGACGAATTCTTTGCCGCAGATGTGGATCGCTTCTTTGCGGATGTGGAGCATTACGGAATTACATCTGTCACCGGTGACCGTCTCAGTGCGGAAAAAGCGGCAATGCTTGCCGGTTGATATCCGCGCAGGATAAAAAACCGCAGGTTTCGGGAGAAAGTGTAAAAAAATCCCTTGCAATTTTTGAAAAAGTGTGGTAATATATTTTGAGTCCGCGAAGGAATGTCTGCTTCGCGGCGGGTACAACGCATGAAGGAGGTGCACGATAATGCCCAATATCAAGTCGGCCAAGAAGAGAGTGGAGATTTCCGCTTCCAGAAGAATCCATAACCGCATGGAGAAGTCCGCGCTGCGCACGGCTGTTAAAGAAGTTTTTGCGCTTTGCGAGGCCGGTGACAAGGCTGCCGCTTCCGATGCGTATGTGAAGGCTGCGAAGAAGGTGGATCAGGCTGCTGCCAAGAATCTGATCCATAAGAACAAGGCCGCGCATCAGAAGAGCGCGATGGCTCTCGCCATCAACCGCATGGCCTAACCGCAGTAAAATGCAAAATGTGAAAGGACACTCGAAAGGGTAGTTTCCAATAAGACAGTATGAGAACATTACTGACATAGGGTAGCTGCCGTACAGGAGTGCGACAAGAAAAATTGGCGATACTTGGTTTTCACAACCAGGTATCGCCTTTTTCTATCTTTAACAGAATGTTTGAA
>JAFYLV010000183.1 GCA_017556885.1 Clostridia bacterium
AGGTCAAGATCATGAATAAGGCCCGCGAGGTGGACATGGCAAGCTTTGATCAGCCGGAGTTTTATGCCAAGATGGAAAACGCCAACCGCGAAGCCGGACGCCGCCCCATCGAGATCCTCAACTCCACCTTCAGTATCGTCTCCACCGTCATCAGCATGGTGAGCTTTGTGGGACTGCTCTTCGCCGTCAGCCCCTGGGCTCCCTTTATCATCATTCTGATGTCCATTCCTTCCACGATCATCAGCTTTGTTTACCGGCGCAAAAACGTGCGTTACATGTTCTTCCACTCCAAAGAGCGCCGGCAGCTGAATTATTACTCCGATGTCATCGTCAATAAGGACATGGTCAAGGAGGTCCGTATCTTCCGGCTCTACGATGCCTTTATCGGCCGCTACAAGTCGGTATTTGCAAAATATTTTGCCGGCATCAAGAAGCTCATCCGGCAGGAAACGGCACTGAATATTGTAAGCACCGTGGTCACAACCGTGGTCAACTGTCTGCTCTTCGCCTACGTTGCACACGGTGTGTTTGACGGACGTTTTCAGGTAGGTGACTATTCGCTTTACACCGGCGCGCTGAATTCCGTAGCGAGCTGTGTCGCGACCCTCATCACCACCACCGCGACTATATATGAGGGAACCCTCTTTATCAATAACATGATCGCCTTTATGAAGGAAGAACCCTCCGTGATCCCCGCCATCTCCCCCGCCCGGAAGGTTCGGCGACACGAGGGACATACCATCGAATTTGACCACGTTTATTTCCGCTATCCCGGCACGGACCGCGATGTCATCTCCGATCTTTGCCTAACCATCAACCCCAGCGAAACGGTGGTTATCGTCGGACTCAACGGTGCCGGAAAGACCACCCTCATTAAGCTGCTTTGCCGTCTCTACGATCCCACCGCAGGTCGGATCCTTCTCGACGGCTACGACATCCGCGAGTACGATACCGAAGAGCTTTACCATATGTTCGGTATCATCTTCCAGGATTTCGGCAAGTTTGCCGTAACCGTTTCTGAGAATATTGCCTTTGGCAACACCGCAAAGGATATCGATACCGCCCGGGTCAAAAACAGTGCCCTTATGTCCGGCGCGGACAACTTCATTCTTCGGCTGCCAAACGCCTACGACACTCCCATGATGCGCTATTTTGAAGACAACGGCATCGAGCCCTCCATCGGCCAGTGGCAAAAGATCGCCATTGCCCGAGCATTCTATAGCGATTCCGATATCATGATCCTCGATGAGCCTACCGCATCGCTGGATCCCATGGCCGAGCAGGAGATTTTCAACCGCTTTGATTCCCTCCGCAAGGACAAAACCACCATTTTTGTGTCCCACCGGCTCTCCAGCGCCACCGGTGCTGACAAGATCGTGGTTTTGGAATACGGACGAATCCTTGAGGTCGGAAATCACGCCCAGCTGATGAATTTCAAAGGACGCTATCACGAGCTCTTCACCACCCAGGCAAGCCGCTATCAGGTAGAGGTCGACGAAACGGACGTCCTCCCCGGTATGAAAAGGAAATAGTTAAAACGTCCCCGGATCCGAAGATCCGGGGACGATCTTGTTTAAACAAATAGATTCAGGAAACCGTAAACGATATCATAGGCTCCGTTCAGCACAAAGCTGCGGGCTACATATAGCCAGTTTCCGATGATATCTAGCCGGGGAATGTAGTTGCCGATAAAGAGCAAACCGATGAGCACGAGAAATCCGTAACGCTCATACTGCATGACTTTATAATAGATCCGGTCCGGCAAAATCAGCCCCAGCACGCGGGAACCGTCCAACGGCGGAATAGGTATAAGATTGAACAGTCCAAGGCCAACATTGAGCAGTGCGAGATAGAAGAAGAAATTGCTGAGAACGGAAAGCACCGTCACGGCAAAACCCTCTCCGAGCTTAAAGATCGCGAGGTCGCACAACCCGCCGAGGATGACCGCGGCGATCATCAAAAGGAAATTGGCAAGCGGGCCAGCAATCGCCGTGATCGCCATTCCCTTTCTCGAATCCCGAAAGTTGTACATATTGACCTGCACGGGTTTTGCCCAGCCAAAGCCGGTGAGCAGCAGAGCAAGAAAACCGACCGGCTCCACGTGATCCAGCGGATTCAGCGAGATACGGCCTCGATAGCGCTGGCTTTCATCACCCATTTTCAGTGCGGCATACGCATGGGCGGCCTCATGGGCAGAAAGACTTAAGAGTATACACGGCAAATAATAGCACATGTTCAGCAGAAACTGAATCGGGTCACTGCGCAGAAGGGATAGATCCATAATTGCCCCTCCTTTCAAAACACGGGGTCAGTCAAGATCCTGTGCCATAACATCCGCATAGGTCTCCCTGCGGATGACCTCACGGTCTTCCCCATCCCGGATGAAAACGACCGGCGGACGGGGCACGCGGTTGTAATTGGATGCCATGGAGTAGTTATAGGCACCGGTGGAAAGCACGCAAAGCAGTTCGCCCGGCGTCAGCTTCGGAAGATTGATATCCCGGATAAGGATATCGCCGCTTTCGCAGCAGCGGCCGGCAACGGTATACACCGTATCGCGCACTGCATCGGGCCGGCAGGGCAGCACTGCCTCATAGGCCGCCTCGTAGAGGGCAAATCGGGGATTGTCCGTCATTCCGCCGTCAACGGAGGCATAGTTACGAACGTTTTTGATCTCCTTGACAGAACCTACCGTGTAAACCGTCAGGCCTGCATCACCGACGATGGAACGTCCGGGCTCCATGCAAAGGCGCGGCGCGGGAAGGCCGCAGCGCTCAGCCGCAGAAAGAACTGCCTCTGCGGTATTTTTCACGTTCTCTTCAATGGTCAGAGGATCGTGACTGTCAAGATATTTAATGCCGACACCGCCGCCAACGTTGAGTTCTCCTACAGTATAGCCGTAAGTGTCACGGATCTCCGCGATAAAGGCCATCATGACCTCAGCGGCGCGCACAAAGGGGCGCGTATCAAAGATCTGGGAGCCGATGTGGCAATGCAGACCGCAAAGCTCGGTATGCGGCGCGTGAAGGATCTCACCGATAAATTCAATCGCCTCTCCATTTTCCAACGCAACGCCGAACTTGGAGTCGATCTTACCGGTGGCGATGAAGTCATGGGTGTGGGCATCGATACCGGGCTTGACACGCACAGAAACCTTCGCGGTAACACCCAGCTCCGCCGCAATGCGGTCGACAGTGCCAAGCTCAAAGCTGGAATCCAGCACGATATGGCCGACACCGGCAGAAAGCGCCTCGCGGATCTCCCGCTCGGTCTTGTTGTTGCCATGGAAGAAGATCTTTTCCGGCTCCATACCGGCAGCCAGGGCGGTGTAAAGCTCGCCGCCGGACACAACGTCGCAGCCAAGTCCGCAATCGCGAACGGTTCGGTAAATGGCTTTACAGGAGAAGGCCTTGCTGGCATACAGAACGATGGCATTCTCCCCATAGTATTTCCGCATGGCGCTTTCATAACGCATGCAGTTTGCACGGATCTCCCCTTCATCCATAAGATAGAGAGGCGTTCCGTATTTTTTTGCAAGTTTGGAGACTGATGCGCCGCCAAGATAAAGCTCGCCGTCGCGGGTCTCGAGGGTTTTCATAATACTCATTTGTCGTCAGATTCCTTGTTTTCCGTGAAAAGATACGGGATCAGCTGATCCTTTCCGGTACCATTCAGCGCAGAGAAGGCAATGCAGTCCACCGGCGCAAATTCCGCAAAGGCTTCGCGCATCTGCTCCACCGCAGGTGCGATCTCCCGGGGACGAAGCTTATCACACTTGTTGCAGAGCACAATATAAGGTATATCCTTAGCCGCGAAGAACTCGCCCATCAAAAGATCATCCTCCGTAGGCTCATGGCGGATATCCACGATCACAACGGCAATGCGGATATTCTTTGCAGAATTGAGAAAGGTATCGATCAGCGTCGCCCAGCGGCGCTTTTCCACATCGGAGACCCGGGCAAAGCCGTAACCGGGCAGATCGGCAAGATAAACCCGCTTATCGATCAAAAAATAGTTAATATGGATGGTCTTTCCGGGCTTTTTACTGACAAATGCAAGCTTATTGCGGTTAAGAAGCTTGTTAATGACGGAGGACTTGCCGGCATTGGAGCGCCCCGCAAAGACAACGGTGGGCACACCGTCTGCAAGGATACCCTCCGGGGTCGCGGCGGAGGTCACAAACTCCGCATTCTGCAGATTGATGGGCTTCATGAGCAAATCTCCGTTCTTTTCGCTTCTGTCTTCACCTGCTCGGCAATGCAGCAAGCTGTCTCGCGGTTCTCATTTGCCGCAGGACGCAGAGCCGCAGCAAGCACCTCGCCTACCTCAGAGACCGGCAGGAAATTCAATCCTTCACGCACAGTGGGATCGATCTTCTCCAAATCCTTGCGATTGTCCGCAGGAATAATAACCGTGCGGATACCTTCACGGTATGCAGCCATGGTCTTTTCTTTCAGACCGCCGATGGGTAGCACGCGGCCACGCAGGGTGATCTCACCGGTCATGGCGACACTCGACTTCGCAGGACGCCCCGTCAGGGCAGAGACCAACGCCGTGGTGATGGTGATACCTGCTGAGGGACCGTCCTTGGGCACGGCGCCCTCGGGGAAATGGATATGGATATCTTTTTTCTTGTAAAATTCGGGGTCAATGCCAAGCTCTCCGGCATGGGTACGGATATACGAAATGGCTGCCATGGCGGATTCCTTCATCACGTCGCCGAGATTACCCGTAAGCTGCAGTTTACCGTCGCCTGCGGGGAGGTTAACCTCCACCTGCAGCATCTCTCCGCCAACTGCGGTATAGGCAAGTCCGTTGACCAGACCGACCCGGTCACAGGAAATATCCGTGGTGTCGGTATAGCGAGGCTCGCCAAGATATTTGGCAAGGTTTGCGGCGCGGATATGTACAAGGCTTCCCTCTCCGTCCACCAACTCCAGTGCTGCCTTTCGGCAGAGAGCAGCGATCTCAC
>JAFYLV010000184.1 GCA_017556885.1 Clostridia bacterium
CAGCATATATCCTGTCAGCATGGCCATGGGGTTGGTGTAGTTAAGGAAAAGCGCGTCGGGGCACACCTCCTCCATGTCGGCGGCGAAGTCCTCCAGCACGGGAATGGTGCGCAGGGCGCGCATGATGCCGCCGATGCCGAGGGAGTCGGCAATGGTCTGACGCAGGCCGTATTTTTTTGGAACCTCAAAGTCGATGATGGTGCAGGGATCGTAAAGACCGACCTGGATGGCATCCACCACAAAGTTGGCCCCGCGCAGGGCATCCTTGCGCTTCTCAACGCCATGATAGGTGGTAATACGGGCACCAACACCGAGGGTCTTGCGCATCAGTTCAAGAATCTCGGCACTCTGACGGAGGCGCTCCCCGTCAATATCGTAGAGAGCAAACTCCGCATCCCGCAGGCTTTCGCAGCACATGCAGTCGCCGATAACATTGCGGGCAAAAACGGTGCTTCCCGCGCCCATAAAGGTGATCTTCAGCATAGTTTTTCTCCTAATTTATTTTTTTTACATGCCCGGCTCAACATCCGCCAGGGCATAATTGTTCCAGATGAGACTGTCGGCCTGCGCACAGAGCAGCGCAAAGGCCGCCGTCGCGGTGACCGAAGCATCCCCCTGCACAGGCTCAGCAAAGGAGCCGTCCGCGTTCTGCAGGTCGATGAGTTTATCCGCCACCGTCTTTCCGTTAAACAGCCAGCGACCGCGGTAGATATTCTCACCCGCCGCGATGATCGCCACCGTAGCCAGAGCCTGGTCCCGGGCATTGGGAACTGCCTCTGCCGACGAGCCGACAAAATAGCCCTCGTCATTGACGGATGCAATGAGATACTGCATGCAATCGTTGTAGATCTCCTTGGCATCGTCGCAGGTGAAGTGTCCCACGGCGAGCAGGCACAGGGCTGTCGCCGAGATCTCGCTGAGTTCACTGTCAAATGCATAACCGCCGTCACCGTGTGCCTGCGCACGCAGCCATGCGGACACTGCAGCCTCGTCAACGCTCTCCCTCGCCATATGCAGGGCGATCAGGCTCCAGAGCGTATCCTCCAGGGCGGTGTACGGTGCATCATCTTCCTCCGTCGCCGGGGTTACTTCCGCCTCCGGAGTCACTTCGGGCGTTGCTTCCGCCTCGGGAGTCGTTTCGGCCTCAGGGGTAATTCCCGCCTCGGGGGTAATTTCCGCCTCGGGGGTTACCTCCACCGCAGGCTGCTCGGTCTCCGGCAGGGTGAACCAGCCGCCGGGGTTTTCTGCCCGGCGAAGCTCTGCGATCAGATCCACGCCCTCGATATAGGACGCAGGATCGCCGCCCAGCATGATGGCTGCGATAATGGTTTTTGCAATGTTCTCCGCCGTATCCAGCTTTACCGTATCTGCCGTCATCACCGGCAGAAGCTCAGATGCCTCCAGCGTTCCGCGGCGGCCGGTGGTCTCGATCAGAGTCGCGCCGAATGCCGTATCGCAGTACAGGCTTGCCGCGTTGGCAAAGATCCAGTCTGCGGCCGCATCAATGACGCCGGTATAGTCCGACTTATTTTCCGGCTCCGGAGTCGGCTGGGAGGACTCATATGGATTGTCGGTAACGGAGGAAGGGGAAGGCTCCTCGCCGCAGGCACATAAACCGGCAAGCATTGAGAAAGCCAGCAGCACGGCTGCCAGTCGTTTCAGCATCGGATTCTCCTTTTTCTGGAAAAAAGCCCTCTTTGCACAGGTTCCCTGCCGTCCGGAAAGAGGGCCCCCGGATGGCAGGGAATCGTTAAGTCAGTTAGTTCTTGGCAACGAGAGCCGCAGTGTCCATAGCGATGACCAGCTCTTCGTTGGTGGGGATGACGAGGACCTTGACCTTGGAGTCGGGAGCGGAGACGATGCAGTCCTTGCCGGGATGTGCATTCTTCTCGGGATCGATCTTCACGCCGAGGAAAGCGATATCGTCGCAGATCTCGCGGCGCATAACGCTGTTGTTCTCACCGATACCGGCGGTGAAGACGATGGCATCGAGGCCGCCCATGATGCAGGCGTAGCCGCCGATGTACTTCTCGATGCTGCGGTTGAACATCTTCAGAGCGATCTTGGCGCGCTCGTTGCCGGCTTCGACAGCGGCATCGATATCACGGAAGTCGGAGGAAACACCGGTGACACCGAGCACACCGGACTTCTTGTTAAGGATGTTGACGACCTCGGTCGCGGTGAGACCCTCGTTCTCCGCAATGAAGGAGACGATAGCGGGGTCGATGCTGCCGGAGCGGGTACCCATGGGGAGACCTTCCAGCGGGGTAAGACCCATGGAAGTGTCGACGCACTTGCCGGCGTCAACGGCAGCGATGGAGGAGCCGTTGCCGAGGTGGCAGGTGACGACCTTGGCATCGGGATTGCCGAGGATCTTCAGAGCCTCGCCGGAAACGTAGCGGTGAGAGGTGCCGTGGAAGCCGTAGCGGCGGACCATGTACTTCTCATAGTACTCGTAGGGAATGGCATAGAGATATGCCTCCGGGGGCATGGTCTGATGGAAAGCGGTGTCAAAAACAGCGACCTGAGGAACGCCGGGCATAACCTCTTCGCAGGCCTCGATGCCCATGAGGTTTGCGGGGTTGTGCAGAGGGCCAATGGGAATGCACTCGCGGATGATATCCTTGACGCGCTGATCGACGATGACAGACTCGGAGATCTTCTCACCGGCGGAGAGCACGCGGTGACCGACAGCGTCGATCTCCTCGAGGCTTGCGATAACGCCGGTCTCCTTATCAGTCAGAAGCTCGATGAGGATACGGATGGCGTCGGAATGAGACTTCATCTCATAGTCGTTGACGATGGCGTCACGGCCGGCGGCGGTGTACTTATAGCGACCGTCGATGCCGATGCGCTCACAGAGACCCTTCGCCTTCACCTCATGGGTGTCCATGTCGAAGAGCTGGAACTTCAGGGAGGAGCTGCCCGCGTTGATAACCAGTACAGTCATGATGAATTTACTTCCTTTTTTATGTATTTTTTACACAAAATGATTAGGGCGGTGCTTGCCTTGCGGCGCAGGATGTCGTATAATGTTCATAGTAACCGTCATCCCGCAGGCGCATCTTTTTCATGCACTGCCATACGGATTTATTTTACTCCATTTTCGCGGCTTTTTCAATAGCTGCCGCCCTCTTTTTTCGAAATTCACCCAAAGGAGCGCCGGATATGCAGCCAGTCGGCATCGTATGTGAATACAATCCCTTCCATTCCGGCCATCTCCACCATCTTTCCCGTACCCGGGAGAGAACGGACGGGCTCCTTATCTGCTGCATGTCCGGTGATTTCGTCCAGCGTGGCGATTATGCCGTCTTCCCCCGCCACATCCGGGCGGAAGCCGCCGTGCGCTGCGGCGCCGATCTCGTGGTGGAGCTGCCGCTGCCCTGGGCCGTTGCCTCCGCGCCCCGGTTTGCCGCCGGTGCGGTGCATATCCTCGCCGCCCTCGGTTGCCGCACGCTCTCCTTTGGCAGCGAAAGCGGTGATGCCGGACGCATTTCCCGCGCTGCCGCCCTTCTCCTCTCCCCGGAGTTCGATACCGCCGTACGGGAAGAACTCTCCCGCGGCACCTCTTATGCCGCCGCCCGCGCCGCCGCCGCAGAAACCCTTGGCGGCTTCGGCGGGCTTCTTGCAAATCCAAACGATAACCTGGCGGTGGAATATCTGCGAGCCGCCGCCGGGCAGGGATATAAAATGACTCCCATTGCCGTCCGTCGGGTGGGCGCTGCCCACGATGCTGCCCGCACCGGCGATGAACTCCCCTCCGCCTCCGCGCTCCGGACGGAAATGCGGCAGGCTCCGGGGCACCTCCCAACCGGCATCCCCGCCCCCGCCGCCGCGGTCTTTGCCCGGGCGATGGCAGAAGGCCTCGGCCCCGTCTTTTCCGAGCCGGTGTGTGCCGCTCATATGGCACAGCTGCGCCGTCTCTCCCCCACCGATCTTGCACACCTCCCCGACATGGGCGAGGGTTTTGAAATGCGCCTTTTCTCCGCGATCCGAGCCTCTTCCTCTCCTGCCGAGGCCGCAGATGCGGCAAAAACCCGGCGCTATGCCCATTCCCGCATCCGCCGCCAGCTTTTATCCGCCTATCTCGGCATCACGGCAGAGGACGGCGCAGGACTCTCCCCCTATGCCCGCATCCTCGCCTTCAGCGAGCGGGGGCGCGCCTATCTTGCTTCCCTTGGCGAAACGGAAATTCCCCTCATCTCCAAGCCTGCCCGCCACGGACTCTCCGGTGATGCCGCCCGCCTCTTTGAAAAGGAGGCTCTCGCCGCCGATCTGTATGCCCTCGCACTGCCCGATCCGGCGCTGCACAGTGCCGGCGGAACCTATCGACTTTCACCCGTTTATGTGCGGGATGTTAGTATAAACGAAAGCATCAATTCATAAAAAGGAGTATATCACCATGCCCGTAACCGAAAAGATCGTACGCTACGGCGGCCTCGGCCGCTGCCTGCGCATTGAGAACGGCGACTGCGAGCTCGTCGTCACCCTCGCCCTCGGCCCCCGTATCATCCGCTATGCCAAGGCCGGCGGCAAGAACTTCTTCTTCGAGGACAAGAAGCAGACCACCACCAAGGACGGCCCCGAAATGGATGCCTACTACGGTGAGGGCTCCTGCTGGCACATCTGGGGCGGCCACCGCATCTGGTACTCCCCCGAGGCTCTGCCCGACAGCTACTATCCCGACAATACCCGCGTCCGCTGGGCCAAGGAAGAGGACGGAACCTACGTCTTCACTCCCTGCGAGCAGAAGGAAAACGGCGTTGCCTACACCATGAAGGTCAAGCTCGCCGAATCCGGCACCGACGCGCGCGTCACCCTGCAGATCAAGAACATCGGCAAGGCTCCCAAGACCTTCGGTGTCTGGTCCATCACCGCCATGGCCAAGGGCGGCATGTGCGCTCTCCCCACCCCCACCCGTGACACCGGCCTTCTCCATAACCGTTCCTTCTCCTTCTGGGCTTATTCCAAGCTGGACGATGCCCGCTTCTTCCTCGGCAACCGCTTTGCCACCCTGTGTCAGAGCACCAAGGCCGACGGCCCCTTCAAGCTCGGCCTGAAGAACGAGTCCGGCCTCGGCGCCTACTTCCTCAACGGCGACCTCTTCGTCAAGAAGGCCGCCTACGATGCTGCGCTCCCCTATCCCGATGACAATTGCAACTACGAGACCTACACCAACCCCCACTTCCTGGAGCTGGAGACCCTCGGACCCATCCTCGAGCGTCAGCCCGGCGAGGTTGTGGAGCACGTGGAGGATTGGAAGATCATCGAGAACGTTGCCCGTCCCAACCGCAAGGACGAAGATACCCTCGAGAAGATTTTCGCCGCCCTTTAATCCGCCTATATCCCATATTTTCCCAATTTTCGACACATAACGGACATGACCGCCACAGGGGAGGGTATCCCCTTTGGCGGCGTTTCCGCGTGAAGATGCCCTGAAAGGAATTTTCCGCCTATGAAAGAGCTTCACAACGCCCTGCTGCGGCTGCCGGAGATGGCCACCCTTTGTGAGCGGCTTGCCCGTCGTCCCGCCCCCGCCGCCGTGTGGGGTATCTCCGCCGTGCACAAGGCACATCTTGCCGCCGCGCTGGCCGGGCAGGAGGGCCGTCCTGCCGTCATCCTCGTCCCCGACGAGGCGGCCGCGCATACCCTTCTCTCCGATATCGCCGCCCTTTCCGGGCACGAGGCCGCTCTGCTTCCCGCCCGTGAGCCCATCTATTACGATGTGGAGACCGGCGGTGTCACCGCCCAGTGCGCCCGCATCGCGGGACTGTGGCAGCTTCTTTCCGGCGCCCCTTTCACCGTCATTCCCATGGAGGCACTGGCTCTGCGCACCCTGCCGGCAGATGTTCTCCGCCGCGCCGCCCTGCGCATTTCCGTCGGCCAGGAATTTCCTCCCGAGGAACTCTGCCGCCGTCTTTCGGATATCGGTTATACTGCCACCTCTCTCTGCGAGGGTCCCGGCCAGTTTGCCCGCCGCGGCGGCATCGTGGATGTCTTCTCCCCCTCTGCCGACATGCCTCTGCGCATCGAATTTTTTGACACCGAAATCGACGGCATCGCCCCTTTCTCCGTGGAGACACAGCGCCGCGAGGCCGGCGTTTCCGAGGCGCTTATTCTCCCCGCGCTGGAATTTCTGCCCGGCCTTGAACCCTGCGACCGGGAATCGCTCACAAAGGAGCTGGAGAATCTTATTGCGCGGCAAAGCAGCCGTAAAAAGGTTCCCGAAAAGCTTCCCGAAACCCTCCGTCGGGATGCCGAGGCGCTGCGCTCCGGCTCCCATATCACCGCCGTCGACCGGCTGATCCCGCTGCTCTATCCCGACCTGTGCTGCGCGGCGGATTTCCTGCCGGAAAACGCCCTCGTCTTTGTTGACGATCCCCGCCGCTGCGAGGAGCGCCTGCAGGCACTCCTGCGCCGTCACGGTGAGGATGCTGCCGCCCTGATGGAAGCAGGAATCATCTCCGATGCCCAAAGTTCCCTCTATCTCGATGCCGCTACCCTTTGGAGCCGCATCGCCCAGCGCGCCCCCATCCTCATGGATACCCTGAGTGCCTCCGGCTACCCCATCCGCCCCGCCGCAGGCTACAGCATTATGGCAAAAGTTCTGCCCTCCTACGGCGGCAGTCTTGACAATGCTGCAGAGGATTTCACCGGCTATACCGATGCCGGCTATTCCGTTGTCTTTCTCGCCGGCGGCGCCGTGCGCGCCGAGCGCATCTCCGAGGCACTGCGGGAAAAGGGTCTGCCCGTCAGTCTCGATCTGGAGCTTTCCGCGCCGCCCGCACCGGGGCGCATCACCGTCACCGTGGGATCCCTTTCCGCCGGTATGGAATATCCCGCGCTGCGGCTCTGCGTCATCACCGAAGGCCAGCTCACCGCCCCCCGCGGACGGAAAGCGCCCCGCAAAAAGGCCTCCGGCGCCCCCCGCATCCGCTCCTTTACCGACCTGCACCCCGGCGATCTGGTGGTGCACGATGCCTACGGCATCGGCAGCTTCGTCGGCATTGAAAAGATCTCCGTGGACGGTGCTGAGCGCGACTTTATCAAGATCCGCTATGCCGGCACCGACTCCCTCTTCCTGCCGGCGACCGCGCTGGACCAGTTGTCCAAATACGTCGGTGCGGCGGAGGATTCCGGCGTCCGCCTAAACAAGCTCGGCGGCGCGGAATGGCATCGCACCAAGGCCCGCGCCAAGGGCGCGGCCAAGGAAATGGCCAAGGAACTCATCGCCCTCTATGCCGAACGCCAGCGCCGCCCGGGTTTTGCCTTCCCGGAGGATACCGACTGGCAGCGTGAGTTTGAGGAAGCCTTTGAATATGAAGAGACCGCCGATCAGCTGCGCACCGTGGCCGAGATCAAGGCGGATATGGAAAAGCCCCATCCCATGGATCGCCTGCTGTGCGGCGACGTGGGCTTCGGCAAGACCGAAGTTGCCTTCCGCGCCATTATGAAATGCGTCATGAGCGGCAAGCAGGCCGCCATTCTCGTGCCCACCACCGTTCTCGCCCGGCAGCACCATCAGTCTGCCATCCACCGCTTCCGCGGCTATCCCATCCGTGTGGCCTGTCTCTCCCGCTTCACCCCGCCCGCCGCCGTGCGGGAGATCCAGCGGGGCATGCGCAGCGGTGCATTGGATTTGGTGGTCGGTACACATAAGCTTTTGCAGAAGGACATCGCCTTCAAGGATCTCGGTCTGCTCGTGGTGGACGAGGAACAGCGTTTCGGTGTTTCCCATAAGGAAAAGCTCAAGGAAATGACCAAAACGGTGGACGTTCTCACCCTCAGTGCCACCCCCATCCCCCGTACCCTCAACATGGCCCTCTCCGGCATCCGCGATCTTTCCGTGCTGGAGGAAGCTCCCATCGGCCGCTATCCCGTGCAGACCTACGTGATGGAATACAATCCTGAGCTCATCGGCGACGCCATCCGCCGCGAAATAGCCCGGGGCGGTCAGGTCTACTTCATGCACAACCGCATCGATTCCATCCATCAGACCGCCGCACGTCTGAAAAAGCTGGTGCCCGAGGCACGCGTCGCCGTCGGACACGGCCAGATGTCCCAGGAGGAGCTCGAGGAGGTCATGCAGCAGGTCAGCGAGGGCGAATGCG
>JAFYLV010000185.1 GCA_017556885.1 Clostridia bacterium
CAGGGGCAATCCTCATAATGCTCGTGCATGCAGGTCAGCAGCGTGTGGCGGCAGACCTCAAAGATCCTGCGGTGCAGCCGGTCGGCGGGACGGAAATCGCCCCGGAACTCCACGGGATAGCGGGAGGGAGTGATGCCGGCATAATACAGGGTCGCCTCGTGGGCGCAGATGTGAAGCTCAATATAGCGGCAGCCAAAGCGCTTGAAGTAATGAATAAACTGTTCGCGTCCGCCGCGGCAGAGATAGGCACCGGCAAAAGAACGGGAGCCGATGGCGGTCCGGACACGGCCGTCGGTAAGATGCTCACCAAAACCGATGTCAATACGGACGTCGCGGTCACAGTCAATATCCAAGGTGAAGAGACCGGCATCCTCGCTCTCAAGATCAAAGATACACCAGATGCCGTCGCCGCGGTCTGCGGTGAGGTGAAGTCCCTTTGCGGGATCCAGCGGGGCACGGGCCTCGTTTGCCTTGCAGCCGGTGAGCTGCTCAACGGGATAGAGACTCAGTGCGGCATCCCGCATGCGGATGGCCGGGTTTTCGGAAAGGGGAAGGGAATCCCGGAACTCACCGCCGGCAAGAAAGACGGCAGTGCGGGGATCGTAAAGCTTGAGCTGACGGATGGGACGGGGACGCAGGTTCTCCCAACCGGGCTGCGGCTCGGCGGCGACCCAGTCGCCCTGGCGGGTGTAGCCGTCGTCGTGCCAGCCGTCATAGAGGGTGGCATTGTAGCAGAAACCGAAGGAGAGCTGCGGGCTGAACTTGTGGATAGGGCCGCTGATGTACTCCGGCGCAGGGGAAACGTAGCAGGAGGCATCGCTCTCCGCGAGAGTTCCGCCGCCGCCGATGAGGGCAAAGGATACGCCGGCAACGCCACGGCAGTAAACGGAACAGTCCTCGTCGGTGCAGTAGCCTAAAACGGCAATGACATTCTCGCCCTGACGGAGGAAGGAGCGGACGTCGTAGGTGTCATAGACCTTGTCAAAGGGGAAATCGCCGTACTGATCAAAGCCGATAAAACGGCCGTTGATCCAGACGGTGTAGTTTGAATCGGCGGTAATATAAAGAGTTGCCGTGGGCGGAGGGTTGGAGATAACGAAGCTGCGCAGGATCCGCACATAGCTGTTGGGGGAGGGCACCCGGTTATCCCAAATACGGGGAGAGGAAAAATTCTCCATGATCGCACTCTCTTTCCAATATATTACAGAGGTCAGTTCAATAAAAAATGCCGGTTGAAAACCGGCTGTCTTTGTAGTATAATGACGGATGGTAGGACAAACCAATACCCCAGCAGTCGCGCTACAAAGCAGATAGCTCTCCGCTGTGCATTTTCACAACGGCAGCCGGCGGGATGTTCTCCCGGCGTCCAGACAGTACCGGGCCGCACCGGAACCTCTTCGGCAGTCGACCCTTTCCCACGGCGTCAAAGGGTTTTTACGGCACCCTCGACCGCGCTACTTTTGTACAGCTGCGCCTCTATATGCTTGTGTGCATAGGATAGCATTTTTTACGCTCTTTGTCAATACAAAGGGACAAAAAGACCGCCCCTTTGAAAGAATTTTGCCAATATGACAACAGGTGGGGCAAATCACGGCCCCGGTTTTTGCGCTTTTGCTACAGGAGATCTTGATCTATGAAAAAATACGCTCTGCGAATTCTTGCGCTTGTCTGCGCGCTGGCTCTTTCTGTGCCTGTTTTTGCCAGGCCGGCAGAGGCGGCGACCGTTACGAATCCGATCAAAAAAATCGGTCTGTATTACGGAAACTCAGGACTTTCGGCGGCAAATCTTGTCAACCATACCGGTCTTGGATATACGTTTGGTTTCTACGACACCACCCGTACGTTTATTGCCGCGGTGAAGACGGGGGAGCGTTCCCTGACGGTCACGCAGGATAAACATTACAGTCTTACCGGTGCGACCTATCTTTCGGCCGATCCGTCCTCCGCCACGGGTGTGATCTGCCGCTGGCATCTGCGGTATACGACCGCCAGTGCTTCTGCCGATGCGGCCGCAGCGGAAGCTGCCCGCGTCTCTGCCCTCGGTTACAATGCCTATCCTTCCCATGTGAAGGGAGCCTATTATGTTGCGCTCGGTCAGTACGTGTCGAAAAGCGCGGCGGAGAGTGCCCTTGCAGAGGTTGCGGCAGCTGTGGGTGCGGAGCTTTGCGTTACCGGCGGGGACGATTCTGTCCTGCGTGTCACCGTAACGGACACCAACCGTATCCTCTTTACCTTTGACTCCACCTCCGCTCTCGGCATTTCGCCCCTGGCGGACGAGGGTGTCGTTCCGCAGACCTGGTGCGGCGGTTACCGGTATTACGGCGGCTTTGAGTATAAGCTCAATGCAAACGGTCTCATCAACGTCGTGAGCGTTGTCGACCTTTGCAGCTATGTCAAGGGTGTTATCCCCTATGAGATCAGTGCCAGCTGGCCGGTCGAAGCACAGAAGGCACAGGCGCTCTGCGCAAAGTGCTATGCCTATTCCGCAAATAAGCATGCATCCTCCGGCTTTGACCTCTGCGATACCGCCTGCTGCCAGGTCTACCGCGGCAACAATGCAGCCACCGCGACCTCTGATGCGGCGGTGGAAGCCATCATGAACAAGAATATCACCTATAACGGCGGCGCCATCACCGCGTACTATTCTTCCTCCAACGGCGGCGCGAGTGAGTCCAGCGAGAACGTTTGGACGGCGACCATCGGCTATCTGCGCGGCAAGGCCGATCCGCATGAGGATGCCTCGATCATCCCCAATTACAAGTATACCAAGACCATTACGGCAGAACAGGTTGCGACCATTCTTCGCAACAAGGGCTATGCCGTCCCGGGTGTTGCGGATATGTATGTTTCCAAGTACACCGATGTGGGCAATGTCTACACCCTGACGGTGGTGGATACCGCGGGCAAAAAGTGGGACTTCAACAAGTCTTCCGCCCGCGCCATTCTCGGCACCGACTACGTCAAGAGCCAGCGCTTTACCGTCACCGGCGGCGCCGGCGGCGCAATGGTCAGCATCAATGCCGGCGGCGGAAAGATCGCCCTGCCGGTCAAGGATATTTTTGTTGCAGGAGCCTCCGGCGCCCCGGTAAAGCTTGCCGGTGGCCCGGATGTCAAGGTCATCACCGGAAAGGGTATCGTTTCCCTCGGCACCGGCAAGACCGAGACGGGTAACAACGGCATCTTTACCATCACCGGCACCGGCAGCGGCCACAACGTCGGCATGAGCCAGTGGGGCCTGTACTGCATGGCAAAGAAGAACATGACCTATGACCAGATGCTGAAATTCTACTACACCGGCGTGGAGATCTCCGATCTTGCCGGAACCTCAGGAGTAACCGCCCAATGAAAACCTCGGATTTTTACTACGACCTTCCGCAGGAGCTCATCGCCCAGACCCCCATATCCCGGCGCGACGGCTCCCGGATGATGGTGCTTCCGAAAAATGACGGTGAGGTCCTTCACCGTCATTTTTATGACCTGCCGGATCTGCTTTCAAAAGGAGATCTGCTGGTGCTGAACGACAGCCGCGTGCTGCCTGCCCGCCTGATCGGTGCCCGTGAGGATACCGGCAGCCCTGTGGAGCTGTTGCTGCTCTCCGAGAAGGAGGGCGGTCGCTGGGAGTGTATTGTTCGCCCCGGCAAGCGCTGCCGTGAGGGACACCGCTTCACCTTCGGAGAAGGCCTTCTTCGGGCGGAGGTGGAGACCGTGCTGCCTGACGGAAACCGTATCGTCCGCTTTGAGCACGAGGGGATTTTCCTTGAACTGCTCGACCGTCTCGGTCAGATGCCCCTGCCGCCGTATATTACCGAGCGGCTGGAGGATCCCGAGCGCTATCAGACGGTATATGCAAAGAATCCCGGCTCCGCCGCAGCGCCCACGGCCGGACTGCATTTTACAGACGATGTCTTTGCCCGCCTGAAGGAGAAAGGTATCCGCACGGCATTCGTGACGCTGCATGTCGGCCTCGGCACCTTCCGTCCCGTCAAGGAGGAGGATATCGAGGATCATCCCATGCACGAGGAGTTTTACACCGTGCCGGAGGAGACGGCAGCTCTCATCCGCGAGACCCGCGCGGCGGGCGGACGGATCATCGCCGTCGGAACCACCTCATGCCGCACGCTGGAAACGGCGGCGCAGAAGTACGGAGAGGTGTGTGCCTGCTCCGGAATGTCGGGTATTTTCATCTATCCCGGTTATGAATTCAAGGCCATCGACGGCCTTGTGACCAATTTCCATCTGCCGGAAAGCACGCTTATTATGCTCATATCTGCCCTTGCGGGACGTGAGCGGGTGCTTGCCGCCTACGCTGAGGCCGTCCGGGAGCGCTATCGCTTCTTCTCCTTCGGCGATTCCATGCTCATTCTGTAGATCTCTGAGGAAAAAATATGTTTGAAGTATTAAAAAAAGAGGGCTCTGCCCGGCGCGGACGTTTTACCTGTGCCCACGGTACGGCAGAGACCCCGGTCTTTATGAACGTCGGTACCCAGGCGGCCATCAAGGGCGGCCTGTCCACCGAGGACCTGGAGCGCATCGGCTGCCAGATCGAGCTGTCCAACACCTACCACCTGCATCTCCGTCCCGGTGACGAAACGGTGGCTGCCGCAGGCGGTCTGCACGGATTTATGAACTGGGATCGCCCCATCCTCACCGACAGCGGCGGATTTCAGGTGTTCTCCCTGGCAAAGCTGCGTAAGATCAAGGAAGAGGGCGTGCATTTCCATTCCCATATCGACGGACACGCCATCTTTATGGGCCCCGAGGAGAGCATGACCATCCAGAACAATCTCGGTGCCGACGTGGTCATGGCTTTTGACGAGTGCGTGGAAAACCCCGCGGAGTATAACTATGCCGCGGCCTCCTGTGCCCGCACCACCCGGTGGCTTCAGCGCTGCAAGACCCATCTGTATTCTCTGCTTGACCAGGGTAAGGGTCCCAACCCCAATCAGATGCTCTTCGGTATCAATCAGGGCGCGACCTATGCTGATCTGCGTCAGGAGCATATGAAGGCCATCCGCGAGCTGGATCTGCCGGGCTATGCCATCGGCGGTCTTGCCGTGGGTGAACCCACCGAGGTCATGTATGACATTATCGAAAAGGTGGAGCCCCTCATGCCTGCCGACCGTCCTCGCTACCTGATGGGCGTCGGCACGCCCTCGAACATCCTTGAGGGCGTTGCACGAGGCGTGGACTTCTTTGACTGCGTGCTGCCTGCCCGCAATGCCCGTCACGGTCATCTCTACACCCATTCCGGCTGCATCAATCTCAATAACGAGAAGTATGCCCGGGACTTTACTCCCGTGGAGGAAGGCTGCGGCTGCCCCACCTGCCAGAGATATACCCGTGCCTACCTGCGGCATCTGCTGCGCTCCGGTGAGGTGCTGGGTCTGCGGCTGTGCGTGATGCACAACCTCTGGTTCTATAACAAGCTTGCCGCCGATATCCGCGCGGCTTTGGATGCCGGCGAGTTTGAGGCCTTCCGCCGCCGCTGGTCGGGCGTTTTTGAAAAGCGAATTTAACACATTTTTTTCATGAATTGGAGAGGAAAAATGGAACTTAACCGTATCCGTCTGGAGAGCGCACGTATTTCCGCGCCGGTGAAGTTTCTCTTCCTCTCCGATTTGCATGACCGTCCCGCCCCGCAGGCACTGGAGCTGCTTAAGCAAGAGAAAATGGATTTTATTGCCTTCACCGGCGATGCCGTCAACCGTCATAGCGGGACGGCGGAACAGAGCCTCCGTTTCCTGGAGGAAGCGGCAAAGCTCTGCCCCGTCTTTTTTTCGGTGGGAAATCACGAAAACGCTCTGCCGGATATGCCCTGGGAGCGGCTTGCCGCGGCCGGTGTCGCGGTGCTTGACAATGCGGAAACGGAGATTGCCGGGCTGCGCGTCGGCGGGCTTTCCTCCTGGCTGAAGGCGGAGGAAAAAAAGCCTGCCGCCCGACGCTTTGCGGAAAACTTTTCCCGGGATGACGGAAAATTCCGTCTGCTTCTGTGTCACCATCCGGAATATTATCCTCTGTTTTTGCGGGATCTGGAGCTGGATCTCATCTTGTCCGGCCATGCCCACGGCGGGCAGATTCGCATCCTCGGGCAGGGACTTTATGCCCCCGGGCAGGGGATCCTGCCCCGTTACACCGCCGGACTTCACGACGGGCGCCTGCTCATCAGCCGCGGCATGGCAAATCATACGGTCATTCCCCGCCTCTTCAATCCGCCGGAGATGCTGGTGGTGGAGATTGGGTAAGGATAACAAATCAAAATAATAAGGACAGTGAATTTTCGAATTCTCTGTCCTTTTTGCGTATAGTTACACTTCTGAAATAAACACGGCGTCGTTGCGCTCACACATGGCGGGGAAGGCGCGGTAAAGGATACCGTTGTGTATATTTTCGGTGCCGGGGTGGTAATGTCCCTGCAGGACGAGGCGAACCTTGCGGCTTTGTTCAAGAATTTCTCGCACCTCGGCGGCGTTTTTCAGGCTATGGTCAGCGCGTATGTTTGGGTCGATATTCTGGTGCATGAGTACGATGGCTTCGCCGGGCACGGCGGAAAGCCGCGCACGGAGCCCATCGGTATCGGGTAGGAAGGTATCTGTCCAGTCGGTATCTCCGGGGGCGTAGGGGCGGCCGGAGGCAAAATGGCAGGCATCCAGAAAAATGAGGGTCTTATCCTCAAAAACTCTGTCTGCAGGATAGCGGGAGGAGCCGAGGATCCGGTAAAAATCCTCTTTTGACAGGGAAAATGCATCGTGATTTCCGCGAACAACGGCGGCGGGAAGACCGGCAGTATCAAAAACGCGCGCGAGGGCAGCAAGGTTCGTCGCCTCGGCTTCGTGGGTGGGTTCCCGGTCAATAAGGTCACCTAGACAGACAACGAGATCACATTTCTCCGCAGCAAATCGTGCGAGGGCGGCTTCGATCTTTGCAAGGGAGCGGGAATTGTACCGCCTGCCGCAGGTAAGCTCCGCAGAGGAATAGTGCGGATCTGTGAAAATGCCGAGCTTCATGGTGGTTTCTCCTTTGAAAAAGAAAATTCGGCGCTTTCCCCGATTATACCGCAGTGTGCGGAACAATGCAAGGAAAACGCCGGAAAGTTTTGCGGTTAAAGCAGAGCAAGGACTTCAGCAGGGTTGGTGTCGGGCTTTACACCCTCCATCGCCGCCGCGATGCGGCCCTCCTCATCGATGAGGAAGGTGGAACGGACAATGCCCATGCTCACCTTGCCGCAGCGCTTCTTTTCCTGCCAAACGCCGTAGGCATCGATGGCAACGCGGTCCGGATCAGAGAGGAGAATGAAGGGAAGACCGTATTTCTCTGCAAATTTTTCGTGGCTTGTGGTGCTGTCCCGGCTGATGCCGATGACAACGGCATTTTTTTCGCGAAATTGGGCGTAGGCTGCGGCAAAGGCACAGGCCTGCCGGGTGCAGCCGGGGGTGTTATCCTTGGGATAGAAATAGAGCACTACCTTTTCTCCGCGAAAGGCGGAGAGGGTGACGGATTCCCCGTTTTTGCCGGGAAGGGTGAAATCGGGGGCGAGATCGCCGGGCTTCAGCATGGCTTTATTCCTCCTTACAGCACCAGAGAGGGTGCGGAATAGATGCGGGCGGCAAGCTCCTGGTTGAGCAGGTACAGGCTTCTCGGATCGGAGCCGAAGAGCTTCATCTTGGAGATGAGGTCGTTTGCGTTGGTCTCCTCCTCACCTTGCTCCTTAACAAACCAGTCGAGGAACTGCATGGTGCGGAAGTCGCGCACCTCGTAGGCGGCGGCATAGATATCGTTGATGAGGGAGGTGACGTACTTTTCATGGTTGAGACCGGCCTTGAGGATGTCCATGTGCTCCGGGGCATCGACCTCAGGCTTTGCGACGGCCTCCAGAGTGACGGGCATATCCTCGTTCTGCAGATAGGTGTAGAAGAGCATAGCATGGTCGCGCTCCTCCTGAGCCTGGATCATGTACCAGTTGGCAAAGCCGTCAAGGCCGTCGGCCTTGAAGCGGTTGGAAAACTCGAGATAGAGATAGGCGGAATACAGTTCCTTGTTGATCTGGGCGTTGAGCAGCTCGTGTACCTTTTTATCCATTTTGAAAATCCTCCGTAGATTTGAAGTGGGGCGGCATTCCCTTGACGGAAGGCCGGAAAAGAATTATAATGTGAATTACTGTGAGATGCAGGGAGTGTGACGGAATGGCAAGAGCGATGTTTGAGCCGGTTTGGCGGGAAACCTTTCCCTTCTGGGAGAAGATCGGTGAAAAAGACCGGGAGGAGATCTGTGAAAACTCCTCTGCCGTCGGCTATCCCAAAGGGGTGACCGTGCATGACGGAGCCGGCTGCGGCGGTGTGTTTTTTGTGCGCTCCGGCTGTCTAAGGGTGTACATGCTCTCCGAGGAGGGCAAGGAGGTCACCCTCTACCGGCTGCACGAGGGGGATATGTGCATGCTTGCCGCTTCCTGCGTGCTGCAGGCCGTCACCTTTGAGGTGATGGTGGATGCCGAGGAAGACAGTGAATGCTATATCATTTCCGGCCCCGCGTTTGCGGACATCTCCGAGCGCTGGCCGGAGATTAAGATCTTTGCCCTCGAAACGGCCGTCGGCCGCTTCTCCGACGTGATGTGGGTCATGCAGCAGATCCTCTTTATGAGTATGGACAAGCGGCTTGCCATCTTTCTTACCGATGAGATCTCGCGCCTCGGCGGGGATACCGTTGCCCTTACCCATGAGCAGATCGCAAAATACATGGGCTCGGCGCGGGAGGTGGTCTCCCGGATGCTCAAATACTTTGCGGCGGAAGGCCTTGTGGAGGTCTCCCGCAAGGGCGTCCGGATCCTCGACCGGGCGCGGCTGCGGGCCTTAACCCTCTAACATCGCAAGGATCTGTGCCTTGGGACGGGCGCCGGCGGACTGTGCCGCGATCTTGCCCTCCCGCAGGACGACGAGGGTGGGGATGCTTACGATGCCGAAGCGGGTGGCGAGCTCGGCCTCGGTGTCGACGTTGATCTTGCCGACGACATATTCGGGATGCTCCTCTGCGATCTCATGGACCAGCGGGGCGACCATGCGGCAGGGGTTGCACCAGTCGGCATAGAAGTCCAGAAGGACGGGCTTCTCGCTCTTTAAGAGCTCATCGAAATTGGTATGAGTAACATTGATAACAGCCATTTTGCTATACTTCCTTTCTTTTGTTGTGGCTTTAGTATACCCTATAATCGCGGGAAATTCTGTGACAAAGTCACAAAATCGGCGCAGGGGTGGGAAATAAAAAATCCGTTGACAGAAATGGCTTCGTATGATATCATATCTTATTGAGAAATCTTTAAGCGCGGTACAGAGAGACCGGCAA
>JAFYLV010000026.1 GCA_017556885.1 Clostridia bacterium
CCATCGCCCGTGTTTTCCTGAAGGATCCCGCCATCCTCGTGCTGGATGAGGCGACCTCGGCGCTGGATAATACCACGGAGGTGCTTATCCAGCAGGCGCTGGACGAGCTTTGCCGCGGACGAACTACCCTTGTGGTCGCCCACCGGCTGTCCACCATCCGCAATGCCGATGAGATCGCCGTTGTTCTTGACGGACGTATCACCGAGCGCGGAACCCATGAGGAGCTGATGGAGAAGGGTGGCACCTACAAGAGCCTCTATGCCCTCCAGTTCCGGGAAAACGATCTGGTGGAACTGTAAAAAAGAATACGAAAAGCCCGTGAGCGACAGGCTCACGGGCTTTTTAAAATTTAGCGAAAAACTCAGGCGTTTTCAAGAATATCGGCGATTCTCTTGCAGGCAAGGCCGTCGCCGTAGGGGTTGGAGGCGCCGGACATAGCCTTGTAGGCGGCCTCGTCCTCCAGCAGACGCTTGAAGTTGTCATAGATGACCTCTTCATCGGTGCCGACGAGCTTCAGGGTACCGGCCTTGATGCCTTCGGGGCGCTCGGTGGTATCGCGCATGACGAGCACGGGCTTGCCAAGGGAGGGAGCCTCCTCCTGGATGCCGCCGCTGTCGGTGAGGATCATGTAGGAATGCGCCAGGAAGTTGTGGAAGTCGAGGACCTCGAGAGGCTCGATGATATGGATGCGGTCGCAGTCGCCCAGCTCTTCCGCGGCGGCTTCGCGCACGGCAGGATTCATGTGGATGGGATAGATGGCCTTGACATCGGGATGCTCATCGATGATGCGGCGGATGGCACGGAACATGTGGTGCATGGGCTCGCCGAGATTCTCTCTGCGGTGGGCGGTGATCATGATGAGACGGGATCCCTCGGCCCAGTCAAGTTCGGGATGCTTATAGTCGGCACGGACGGTGGTCTTCAGCGCATCGATGGCGGTGTTGCCGGTGATGTGGATGGAGTCGGGGGCGCGGCCTTCACGGAGCAGGTTATCGCGGGAGAGCTCCGTCGGGGAGAAATTGTACTTTGCAATGATGCTGACTGCCTGGCGGTTGAACTCCTCGGGGAAGGGAGAATAGATATCGTAGGTGCGGAGACCGGCCTCCACGTGGCCCACGGGGATCTGCAGATAGAAGCAGGCGAGGGCAGCAACAAAGGAGGTGGAGGTATCGCCGTGAACGAGCACAACATCGGGACGGGTCTCCTCAAGAACGCCCTTGATGCGCTCGAGAATATTGCATGTGATATCAAAAAGGGTCTGCTTTTCCTTCATGACGGAAAGATCGTAATCAGGCTCAACACCGAAAGCACCCAGAACCTGATCCAACATCTGCCGGTGCTGACCGGTGACACAGACCAGCGTTTCCAGATTGGGTCGGGATTTCAGCTCGTTTACGAGGGGGCACATCTTAATGGCTTCGGGACGGGTGCCGAAAACCAGCATAACCTTTTTCATCTATTTTCTATCTCCTTTTATTTCGGATTCACGGATTAGTATACCATTTTCTGTTGCTTTTGTAAAGCAAACAAGCTCCAGATTTCGCTGCAGGACCTCACGACCCCGCCAGGCAAAGGCACGGCCGTCAAGAAAAGCATCCCATTCGGCGTCGGATGCATTGCGGAGGCTGCGGGGAAGATGCGTTATACGGTCCTCCCGAAATTCGGGCAGGGGATCAATCTCCACTCCGCGGTTGTGAGGACAGGCAAGCTGGCAGACATCGCAGCCCCAAACCGTATGGCAGGCGCGCATGAGCGCGGCCTCGGCCGCGGTGAGCTCTCCTTTTTTCTGGGTGATGGCGGAGAGGCATTCCGCCCGCTTGTCTCCGCCGGAGAGCACCCCTGTGGGACACGCGCGGCGGCAGGCACCGCAATGGTAGCAGCCTTCCGGCTCGCAGGTCGGAGCGGTAAATTCAAGGTCGGTGGCCAACGTCCCGAGGAAAACAAAAGAGCCGTAACGTCGGGATATGAAAAGACCGTTATCGCCAAAAAAGCCAAGCCCTGCGTATCCCGCGGCGCGGACTTCGTTTAAGGGACTTGCATCGCAGCCGGGTAAGAAACGGGCGCCGGGAAATGCGGCGGAAAGAGACTCAGCCGCGGCGGCGAGACGGGGCGCAATGATCGAATGATAGTCGCGCCCCCGGGCATACAGGCAGATCTCGCCCTCCTCAGCGCCGCAGAAGTAGGGGAAAATGCCGACAATGACGCTCTTCATGCCGTGTAGGGGGGAGGAAGGTTTCGGCGCTTTGCCCGACTGGGTCGGAAGCTGCGGACAGAGCCCTGCCTCACGGGCACCGGATGCAGTGCGGAAGATATCAAGCAGACGGGAAGAATCCAAGGACAGATCACCTCCGGCAAAAAACTTGCCCTTGCCACGCAAGGGGACAAGGGGTTATAATATATGTAAAGTATAACATACAACAGTGAGGAAAACCATGCCTTTGACAGATACGGAACAAACTTTTCTTGACATGCGCCGCCGTCTTATCGGGCGGCACTTTGAACGGCTGAATCCCGAACAGCAGGCGGCAGTCACCTCTACGGAGGGGCCGGTGTTGGTGCTTGCGGGTGCCGGCAGCGGCAAGAC
>JAFYLV010000186.1 GCA_017556885.1 Clostridia bacterium
CTCCAAAAAAACTGTCGGGTATGCTTACCGATCCGGTGCTTGAGGCTGGCCGGATTTTCTGATTCTCACCCTTTTCTGCTTTCTTCCGCAGGGAAGAAAAAAAGCACAAGCGGTAATGCTTGTGCTTTTCTGGTGGACGATAACGGGTTCGAACCGCTGACCACTCGCACGTCAAGCGAGTGCTCTACCAGCTGAGCTAATCGTCCGTGGTCTCCCTCAAGGGACCACTATATTATACACGATTTTCGGGGAAAGTCAACCCCTAATTTTCGTATTTTGGAAAAAGTTTTTTTATTTCTTTTTCATGGCGTTGCGGAGAGTTCCGATGCCTTCGATCTCCACCTCAACCACATCGCCGTCCTTCAGCCAAACCTGCTTGTCGGCGGGATATCCCATCATAACGCCGGCGGGAGTACCGGTCAGGATGCAGTCACCCGGGAAAAGCGTCATATACTGGGAAATATAGGAAACGAGATCCGCCGGAGAGAAGATCATCATGCCGGTATTGGAGCACTGGCGCTCTTCGCCGTTGACAAGGCAGCGGATGCGGAGATTCTTCGCATCGATATCCTCTTTCGGAACAATCACCGGGCCCAAGGGGCAGCCGCCGTCAAAGCATTTGCCGAGCAGCCACTGGGTCTGGCGCTTCTGCACCTCGCGGACGGAGAAATCCATACCGCCGGTATAACCGAAGATGCAATTCTCGGCCTCCTCGGGAGAAACGTCAAAGCACTCGCGGCCGATGACCACGCAGAGTTCTGCCTCGTAGTCATACTTCTCTGCCGTTGCGGGCAGGAGGATATCGCAACCATGGGCGTTAAGACAGTTGGGCAGTTTGGAAAATACCTCCGGGGTTTTGGGGGGCTCACCGCCCATCTCGGCGGCATGCTCGCGGTAGTTCTTACCGATGCAAAGGATCTTCTCCGGCTCGCAGAGGGCGGGGGCATAGTGGATCTCACCCACGATGGGAACGGCATCCGGACGGGCGGCAAGCACCCGGATCTCCGGCAGCACCTCCGTCCAGATGACCTCGTCGGTGGTGGAGGGAACGTGCTCCTCCTCCATTCCAAGAGCGATCATGGTAGCGGTCAGGTCAACAAACTTGCCCTCACACTCCGCACCGAGACGAACTTCGTCCTCCACACAGAAATTAAACAGCTTGATCATTGTATTTTTCTCCTTTAACGGGTTAATTTTTCGAAAATAAAGCCAAGATAGCGGTCTGCGATATCGATATCCGTCAGCGCGTAAAGCATTCGCGCACCGACAACGTCCTCAATCTCATTGAAGACCGGCCGCCCGCCGTCATAGATAAAATCGATGCCGACTAGGCCAAAGTCAAATTCCTCCGCGATGCGGCGAACGTATTCCCGCTCCTCTGCCGTAAGTTCATGTCGCTCCGCCCTGCCGCCAAGACAGAAATTGGATCGAAAATCCGCATCGGATATGCGGAGCATGGCAGCTACGGGCTCGCGGCCCAGCACATACACCCGCAGATCCCGTCCAAGATCGGATACGGGGCGCTGGAGCACGCATTCGCGCCCAGCAAGGGTCTCCGCCGCTTCCGAATATTCCGCGGCACTGCGGCAAAGAAAAACACCCTGGCCGCCGTGTCCGTCCACCGGCTTTGCAACGCAAGGCAGCGCAGGCGGCGCATCGGGGATCCCAACACCGTGCCAATATTCCTCTGCCACGGGAACACCGAGGTCTTTCACAGTCCGTGAGGTAAGATACTTATTGTTGCAAATGCGGCTGATGCGGGAATTGTTGAATACAGGGACTCCGAGGGATTCCAGTTTTTCCGTCAGCTCGGGTACCGGACGGCGGCAGA
Source organism: Clostridia bacterium (assembly GCA_017556885.1). Taxonomy (GTDB): domain Bacteria; phylum Bacillota; class Clostridia; order Oscillospirales; family QAMX01; genus RGIG1911. The sequence continues at coordinate 1,832 of JAFYLV010000186.1, forward strand.
TCACAAAGTCCGGAAGCATCGCATCCGCACCGGAAACCTTCAGCCCATCTTCCCACCGCATATTCTCAAGCAAAAGAAGCTCCAGTTTCACGCCTCTCCGGGCGGCGGCGGCAAAATAGCAGTCGATGTAGGCGCGGTTGCGATCCGCCTCAAAGGCATCGTAGATCAGCCAGCCCTTCATTTCTTCCCCTCCGTTTTCTCCATGCAATGCCGCAGGATCAGAGGAGCAAGATCCACCCCGGTGGCCGCATATGTTGTTGCAAAGTGCGGATTTGAATTGACCTCACAAATCATCGGGGCTCCGTTTTCATCAAAAAGCACATCCACACCGGCAAAGTCAAGCCCCAGTACCGCCGCTGCACGGATAGCAAGCTCCTTTGCGCACGCCGGAGGATCCACTGCCGCAACAAGACCGCCGAGGGTCGCATTGGAACGGAAATCTCCGTCCCGGCTTCGGCGCTCCATGCAGGCCGCGACCTCACCACCCACAACATTGATGCGCACATCCCTTCCCGCCGCCGCGGCGATAAACCGCTGCATAAGAAAAGGCCGGTTTCCAAAGGAGGAAACGATTTTTTCCGCTTCCATAAGCGTACTGGCAAGATGCACCTGCATACCAAAGGAACCGAAGGCCTCTTTAATAACCATCGGCCAGCCAAGGATCTCCCCTGCCTTCCGCAGGAAGGAAACATCCCGGATCCCGGCGGGATCATAGGTCATAGGGCCGGGGATCGCCACCGGCATTGCGATGCCGGCAGCGGTAAGCATATGCTGGGTGCGGCGCTTATCGTCGCAGGCCTCCACCGCGGCAGCGGAATTATACAGACGCAACCCGCGACTCTCCAAGCTCCGTCCGAGGGGGATATCTTTATCCCAGAACAGCGCAAAATCCGGCAGTTCTTCATCGCATTTTTCCCACAAAGGAAGAAGAAGTTCTCCGTTTCCCCGTAAGGTCAATTCAATGCCGAGCTTTTCACCGGCAGATGCAAGCATGCGGTAGATCTCTTCAAACTTTGCGCTTTTCAAATAGGAATTGTAGA
>JAFYLV010000187.1 GCA_017556885.1 Clostridia bacterium
CACTTCTTATCCCTGAATGTGGATTCCAAAAATTTTTAATAATCGTGTCTGTTATACTGTTTATCATTCCTTGCATGATTGCTCTTAAATTTAAGGCAGAGACAGGGTATTATGAATGTAAGAACTGTCAACATATGTTTGTTCCTAACTACAAAGAGATTGCAGTGTTGATGCAAACGCCAACCAGAAGATTGCTCAAGTGCACGAAATGTGGAAAATGGACTTGGTGCAAAAAACTAACCAAGAGATAAATTCCAATTTGTCTGACTGATCGGTATGGTTTCACTTTCCTTTTCATGGTTTCAATTTCAAGTGAAACCATATGAAACCTATTGAAACCGTATCATTATTATCAAACGAATTCACCAAAAAGCCATCCGAAAGGGTGGCTTTTCGCGTACTTGCCAACACAACAGATTTCGTTGAAAAGAATCGGAAATTGTGGCATAATTAGCATGGCAGTGTAATTCATTGGCTGAAAACAACGATTTCTTTTTTTAGTGTTGTTCATTTTATATCCTTGAAATTGTAAAATACAGTTACAAAATCAAAGGAGGTTCATAAAATGAACACGGACAAAATTATTGCGGAATCGATTGCAAAGGATTATGCACCAAAGGAAAATTCAAAAATCAAGGCATTGAAAAAGCTGGATAACCGTGCAAAACTGCCGGCCACCGTTTTTACCTATTCTTGCGGAATTGTATCTGCGCTGATTTTCGGTACGGGTATGTGCATGGCAATGGGTGAAATTGGCGGAGGTATTGTAATGGGTATTGTTATCGGTGTGATCGGTATGATTGGTTGCGGTGTGAATTATCCCCTTTATAAGAGAATGCTTGAAAAAGGGAAAAAGAAATATGCCTATGAAATCGTACAACTTGCCCGTGAAATTTCCGACAAGTAACGGAGACATTTATGCAAGGAGTGAGGCGATGTGAACAAATCGGAAAGTAAATATTTCAAAACCGCTGCGAAAATGGATCTTGCATTGATCTCTTTGCTGAAAAAGAAGCCGCTGGAATATATCACGGTAAGCGAAATTTGCAAAACAGCAGGTGTGAATCGTTCAACCTTTTATTTGCATTACGAAACGGTTGGTGAATTGCTGAACGAAAGTGCCCGATATTTGCTGGACAATTTTCTGGGATATTTTCCCACAGATGTAAAAACGGTAGTTAAAGGCTTGCAGGATCGTGAGCTTGGTGATTTGGTTTTCACGGATGAGAAATACGTGATGCCGTATCTCACATATATCCGGGAAAACAGGGAAGTCTTTCGTACAGCGGTTTTACATAATCAGATCTTTGGGTTTGAAGATGTTTATAATCGAATGTTTGAAAGCATATTCAATCCGATTTTAGATAGATTTGACTATCCGCAAGACTGCCGCCAGTATGTGATGAAGTATTATCTTAACGGTATCCATGCCATTGTGCTTGAATGGTTAAGAAATGATTGTGATAGATCTGCCAAAGAAATATCTGAAATAATATGCCTGTGTATTTATGGACACGGTAGAAATTGAAAAATCAGATTATAATTTTTTTGCTGAACGCCACCCTTTTGGGTGGCGTTTTGTAATAATAAATCTTGACATTCCGGACTCTGTATAGTAAATATAGTATAAAGAATATGGCATTGGCGACAAAGAGAGAAAAGAAAATGTGCGAAAGGAATGGGTATGACTATGAATCGAAAAAAGTTTTTTCTGTTTGCGCGGCTTATGTGCATATTGTTGTTTTCGTGCACAACGGCTGCCTGCGAGGGAAAAATACCTGCCATTGAGGAGCCTCCGGTGCCTGTGGATAAATCTACGGGTAAGATGAATCCGACCATTGTATCTCCTCTGTACCCGACAGAGGATGTGGTGATTGCGGAGATTGATGTGGTCCGGGATGGATATGCGGTGGATCCGACCGGCTTAAGCGACAGCACGGCCGGTATTCAAAAAGCACTGGATGACGTTGCTGCGGCGGGCGGCGGTACGGTTTGGATGCCTGCCGGTATCTATGCGGTCTCAAGGACAGTCAAGATCCCGGCTTTTGTTACGTTGCGGGGTGACTGGCAGGATCCGGATAAGGGCAATAAGTACGGAACGGTTGTCAGTGTATGGATGGAGCCGGAGGATGCCGGTTCGGCCGGTGTATTTGAATTGGGCGGCTCCGGTGGAGTTGTGGGCATGACGGTCTATTATCCGTATCAGTCGATTGCAGATGTCAAACCCTATTCGTTTGCGTTTTACACCAAGGGACAGGGTGTCGACTATATGTTGTCCACGGTGAAAAATGTAACGGTCCTGAACGGTTACCGCGGGATCGGAGCCGGAGTTAATGAAACCACGGCGCACGAACAACTGACGGTGGAAAATTTCAAAGGAACTTTTCTCTACTGCGGTGCCGAAGTATATAACCAAGCGGATGTCGGAACGTGGGAAGAGGTGAGCATCAGCCCGAAGTATTGGGAAAAGGCGCTGAAATCCAAAACCCTCAAATCCCATGCAAAGACCGAACAGCCCAAAGCAAAAGAGATCGCGGAGTACGTTAAGGAACATGCGGTTGGCCTGAAACTCGGAGATCTGGAATGGACCGAGTTTGGGGCGCTGCATGTGGATGGCTGCAAGATCGGCATTGAAATCATGCCGGGCAAGCGTATTCAGTTCGCGGGCTCTGTGTATGATGCGGAGATCGTCAACTGCGAAACGGGCATGATCGTTCACGAAATAGACGAACGCTGGGGTATGGTCGTTGCCCGCAGCACCTTTGAAAACGGCATTTACAATGAAGTGTTCGGTGACGTCAAAATGTGCGACGTCAAAACCACCGGCACGATCGAGGGCTTTGTTTTCAGCCCCGAGACGCCGGTAAACCTCAAAAAGTATGCCGTTGATTATCAAAGAACCTATAAAAAACCAAAAGCAAAGCTGTATCTGCTGGATGACGGCATCAATAAGGATGAAGATACGGCCGAATCTATACAGGCACTTTTGGATGCGGCAGGCAAGACCGGCGGTGTGGTCTATATTCCGGCAGGACATTACCGGTTGGATCGGCCGCTGACGGTTCCTGCGGGGGTCGAGCTGCGCGGCGCTTCCTCGGTGGCAACCCGTGACCAGTCCGGTATGAGCGCCGGCACGGTGTTTGAGTGCTACTATGGGGATGACGAAAACAATGGCATTGCAGACCCGGCATTTATTACGCTGGATGGAAACTGTGCCGGTATTAACGGAATCCGTATCATCTATCCGGAGAACAGTCCGCTGAATGAGAATCTTGATACCACCTATGCGGTTCGCGGCAGGGGAAAAGGGGTTTATGCGGTCAACTGCAGCATTTCTGCGGCGGCATATGGTGTGGATTTCCGTGATTGCGACGAACATTATATCAAAAAGGTGACCGCCTGCTGCTATTACAATACCTATTTGCTCGGCGGCAAGAAAGGTGTTCTTTCCGGCTGCCTGCAAAACGGCACGGTTATTTACAGAACGGCAGGGGAAGGTCTTGTAAACTGGCCTTCGGGAGATATCTGGGAGCAATTGTTTGATCCGATTACCCGTAAAAAGACACAGTATATTATTGTGGACGGCGCGGTTGACCAGCGGATCTACAATACCTTTATCTACGGCTGCGCCAATATGATCGTTAACCGAAACTCCACGGGAACGTTGGCGGTCAACATTGGTTCCGACAATATCGGTGATGAGGCGGCGCAGCTCGTGATGGAGAGCGGATCCATGGCAGCGATCAACGTCATGCGTTACAATGGATATTCCTATGATTATAAAGGCGGGGAACTGGAACTTTATAACCGCATAACGATCCTGGATCCCAATGAAGAAACGGTAATTCTGCCGTAATTTGCAAAAAATGGATGTGCACTGAAAAGGGCACATCCATTTTTGCATAACGAAAACCACGCAATAGTCGCCGTGTTCTTCGACGTACAATAGCCTATTCGACTATACTGTATTTTTTACTGTTCTACTCTGTTTGTATAAACGCCATGTTACGGCTGATTTACACACCCCACAAACAACGGGACGGATTCTGTGGTAATGGCGAACAGGAAGGGACGATCCAGAACAAAGTCGATGATCTCTTCGGGAGGTGCGGGACTTCCGGCGCCCGGGAACTCGATATAAGTTGCAGCCTTGACGCCTTCCTCATCGATCTGTACTCTCACAGATTGGTTAGCTTCCGTCAGGAAGATGGGGACGTCCCCGGTAATTTCGCTGAAATTCGCCGTGCCTTGCTCAAACACATCCGTCACACCCATTTTCCGAAAACCGTCTTTCAGGTTTAAAGTGCTGTTGACATCGAATTTGGGCACGGACAAATTTACCTTCATCCACTTTTCGTTTTCCCAGTCCTGCTGCAGAACCATCTGCATATACTGACCGTCAGCCAGCACATCAGCGGTCGTATAGCCTTCATCCGGAAGGATAAACCACATTGTGCTTCCGTTTTTCAGCCAAAGCGCAACCGCACTGAACTTGTCTCCGTAGTAGTAATTCATCTGCGCAAGCTTCTTGTTCATGAAGGTGACGGTTATATCTCCGTCGGGGGCGTGAAATACACCCTCTGTGTTGTTGGCGGCCTTGAACTGATCCTGCCATTTGGCCTGGAAGTAGATGGTGGAGTACAGAGCCAGAATATTCTCCGGGGACAGGTTAATGTTCTTGCTTTCGTTCTTAAGAAGTCCGCCGGTGTTATTGTTGAGCCATGCACCGATGGCTTTGTTGATTTTTTGGCTGCCAAGATCTCCCTTGTAGACGGATGCATAGTGGTAATAGGCAAGGTTATCCATTGCATCCCGGTTATAATTCAAGCCCTCCTCCAGCCATAGGGAGTTGGCCAGTGCGGATATTTCATGCCCGTTGTCGTTGTAGGAACTTTCCCAGACCGCACCGACTTGCCGGCGCAGCGCATCGATATCGCGAGCGCCAAACAGATCCAGGATCTGCTGGCGGCTTGCTCCGTCTGTCAGCTCTGTCATCATGGAAAGACCGATATATGCATTGACGGGCGACCATAGCCGATTCTCACTGCCCTGGGTGCTCAGAAACTGAGCGGAGCCGTTGGTAAAGAAGGGGGCAAGGGCATCGACGGTTTCTCCGGTCGTGTCCGACAGGAACTTTTGCTCGGCTCGCCACTTGTCAATGTCTGCCTGCCATGCGTTTTCATCCTCGTAATCGTCCCGATCCGGCAACTGCATTTGACGGGATTCGGATGCGAGGCTTACCGCCTTTGCGGAGATCGTCATAGGCAAACTCGGCATATTGAAAAGCAGCGCTAAGATAAGAACGGCGGCAGCCGCACTGATCCAGTATTTTGTTTTCTTCTTTTTTCGCTTTGCCGCATCTGTGACATACTTTTCATCCACATAGCTCAAAGCCTTTGCGACTTTCTCATTCATCCACATAGCCCTCCTTTATGAGGTGTTCACGGAGTTGCCTCCGGATTCTGCCCAGACGTACGCTGGCCGCGTTTTCCTGCAGACCGAGATCCCTGGCAATCTCCTGCACCGGATCACCGAACCAGTATCTGCGAAGAAACAATGCGCGGTTATCGGCGCTCACGGTTGCCAAAAAGCGATTGATGGCAAGGCCAAGCTCTTTGACTTCTACGGTTTCCTCCAGCGCAGGGGCAGGAATGCAGTTTTCCAGTTCGTCGATAGACAGGTCGTATCGGCAGTCCCGTTTTCCGGCGGTAATGTATTTGAGACGGTCCAGAGAAATATTCCGTCCGGTCGCATACACATAACCGGCCAGTGGATCGGGATTCTTGGGTGGAACTGTGTTCCAGATGGCAAGGTAAGTGTCATTTACGGATTCTTCTGCATCTTGGCGCACACCAAGAATGTTCATGGCGATAGACATCAGCCGGTTTCCAAACTTTTTGGCAAGTGCTTCGAAGACACTCTCCGCCCTTTGCCAGAGAAGTTTTATAATTTTTTGATCGTCCATAGACATCCCTCCTCACCTATGTAATCGAATTTCCGGGGGAAATGTTACATCTATGATAGCGTATTTTTTTGAAAAATGATAGATTCAAGAAGAGAAAAGTTTCTGTAAATACTGTCAAAGAAAATGCCGTCGGTGCCCAAAGGCATCGGATGAAAAATAAAGGACGGCCTGCGGGTGTTGCGGTTGATTCCCGGCGCGGATTGTGATAAAATCAAGATGCTTACAGGAAGTTTTAACCGGCCATAAAATTCGGAACAACAGGAGAACCTGCGGTATGAAGAAATTTTTGCTGGGCTGCTGCTACTATCCCTCCCATTGGGAGGATGCGGATATGCCGAAGGATCTTGCGCGCATCAAAGACCTTGGCTTCAACTGCATCCGTATGGGCGAATTTGACTGGAGTATGTTCGAAAAGGAAGAGGGAAAGTACGATTTCTCTCTGCTTTCTGCCGCCGTTTCCCGCGCGGCGGAGTTGGGGATCGACGTGATCCTCGGGACCCCCACTGCGGCGCCGCCCAAGTGGCTGGTGGACAAGCATCCGGAGGTGCTCTGTGTCAGTGCAAATGGAACCGTAATGCAGCACGGAAGTCGCCAGCACCATAACCATACCAGCGAGATCTATCTGAAGTACTGTGCCGCCATCACCGAGGCCATGGTAAAGCACTTTTGCGGGTGTAAAAACGTCATCGGCTGGCAGATCGACAACGAGCTCAACTGCCACAGAAACGAAAGCTATGCGGAAACGGACGATGCGGCCTTCCGCGTATGGCTTGAAAAGAAGTATGGAACGGTGGAGGCGCTGAACAAGGCCTGGGGCAACCGCTTCTGGTCGCTGGAATTCAATGATTTTTCCCAGGTGACCTGCCCGCGGCCGAAGCCCACCCACAGCAATCCCGCCTGGATCACCGATTATTATCTCTTTATGTCCGATACCGTGGTGAATTTTGCGGCGGTGCAGGCGGATATCCTCCGCCGGTATATGCCGGATGCCTTTATCACCCACAACGGTATGTTTGCAAACATCGATTACCGCGCCCTCACCGACCGGTGTCTGGATTTTCTTTCCTACGACAGCTATCCTTCCTTTAATGAGTCTAACGGCGCAGGCACGGGGCGTAAGGTGGCCTACAAGTTCGCTTCCATGCGCGATTTTTCCAAAGAATTTCTTGTGCTGGAGCAGCAGTCGGGACCGGGCGGACAGCTTTCCTATCTGCTTCCGACACCCCGTCCGGGACAGATCCGCCTCTGGACCTATCAAAGCATCGCAAACGGTGCCGCCGGTGTGCTCTATTTTCGCTACCGGACGGCTCTTTACGGCGCAGAGCAGCTGTGGTACGGCATTTACGATCACGATGGTGAGGAAAATTACCGCAGCCGTGAGATCCGGAAGATCTCCGAGGAACTTGCCCGGGTGGGTGATCTTTTCCTGCGGGAACGGCTGCACAGTGATGTGGCCATCTGGAGCGACTATCACAACACCTGCGCAAACAAGGTGGAAAGCTTTGCAAAAGGCGACGCCTGGGAGATTTTTACGGAGCTTAACCGCATCAATATTGCGGCGGATATGATTTCCGATCCGGAACGGATGGAAGAATATAAGGTCATCGTGTTTCCGCACGTCGTTGTGGCGGACGAGGCATTGGCCGAGGCCGTTCGCCGCTTTACGGACAGGGGCGGCATCGCCGTTATCTCCGCGCGCAGCGGCATGAAGGACAGAAACGTGCAGTACCGTCCGACCAAGGCGCCGGGTGTTTTCCGGGAGCTTGCGGGCTGCCGCGTGGACTGGTTTACGGCCGTGCCTGCCTATGAGGATCAGCGTATCCGCTTTGAGGGCAGGGAATACCCGGTGGATACCTATTACGAGATGCTTGCGCCGGAGGGCGGCGAATGTGTCGGTACCTATACCGACGGCTTCTGCAAGGATAAGTCGGGTATCGTAAAGTGCGGAAACGTATACTATATCGGTGCATATTTCCACAAAGCACCGGAACTGTATGCGGAGATCGTTAAAAAGTACGTCGGTCACCGCGATCCCGTTGACCCGGATGTGGAGGAGGTCCGGCTTGGGGAACATACCATGTATCTCAACCATTCCGACCGCGCGGTGCCCCTTGCGGGATACGATATTCTGGAAGAAAAGTCGTTTGAAGAGATCCCCGCCTACGGTGTTGTGCTGCTGCGGGAAGAGAAATAAGCATATTGGAGGATTGAAACGATGCGGCTTGGCATTATCACGGACTCGCGCGCGGAAAAGGGCTATGGCCGTTACGGTGCGGACATATATAAAAAAGTAGCTGAACACGGATATTCCTGCACCGATTTTAATTTGTGCGATACGGAAGCGCTGCCGTATACTCTGTCGCGGACGGAGGCGGAGGAATTCCTCATCCGCGAACGAGAGATGGCTCGCGCCGCCGGCGTCACCATCTGGCAGGTGCACGGTCCCTGGCGCTGGGCGCCCCGGGATTTTCTGCCGGAGGAACGTGCCGAGCGCATGGAAAAGATGAAGTGGGCGCTGTGGGCTTGCAGTGTCCTTGAATGTAAAAACTATGTTATCCATCCCCTGATGCCCTACGGCATTGAGGATATTGGCAGCGGAAACGAGGCCTCTACCTGGGAGATCAACCGGACATTTATGCAGGAGCTTCTGGCAGAGGCAAAACGCTACGGGATCACCATCTGCTTTGAAAATATGCCCATGCGCAAGTTCTCTATCGCAACGCCGGAGGCAATTCTGCGCTTTGTGCAGGAAATGGACGATGAGAATTTCCGTATCTGTCTGGACACCGGACATGTAGCGGTTTTTGGGGATCTGGATCTTGCAGAGGAGACCCGCCGTCTTGGAAAGTACATTCGGGTAATGCATGTGCATGACAACCGGCACGGTATGGATCTGCACCAGCTGCCGTTTGACGGCGTGATCGATTGGCTGTCCTTCGCGAAGGCATTGAAGGATATCGGCTTTGACGGCGTGTTCTCGCTGGAGTGCGGCGCGCCCGGAAGACTGCCGGATGCGCTTTTTGAGAGGGCGGCTCGGCTTTGTGCCGATATTGCCGCAGAGATCGTGCGGGATCTGTAGTATAAGGAGAACAGCGAAAAAATGGCAAAGATCCGCATTGCAAGCATGAATGTATGGAACTGCCTGGGGAATTTCCCGGAATGGGAGGAACGGGGGTTGGACTGCTCCGCTGCGGTCCGTGTGCCCGGCCTTGCCCGTGTCGTTGAGGAAATCCTGCCCGACGTGCTTGGCGGGCAGGAAGTCAACCGGGATATGCAGACGCAGTTTGGATATGCGTTTCACGATGCAGGACTTCCGTACACCATGATCTGGGGAAATTTCACCCCTATTTTCTACCGCTCCGACCGGCTGGAGCTCATCGATGCTTCCTTTACCTGCTACCCTGAGCATATCGACGGATATGAAGCAAATTTCAACGACTGGCGCAGCAGGACCTGTACGGCTGCCGCTTTCCGGGAAAAGGAAAGCGGAAAATGCTTTGCCGTCGGAACGACCCATCTGTGGTATCGCAGGGAGATCATCGTTCCCGGCTCCGACGAGGCGCGGCGCCGGCAGATCGGTATCGCGATGGACCGACTGGAGGCATTCAGCGCCGCCTGCGGAGGTTGCCCCGCCTTCCTCGTGGGGGATATGAATGCCCGCCGGGATGCTCCGGCGATGCGGTATGCCACGGAGGAGCGCGCATGGCAGCATGCCTACGATATCGCAGCGGAATACCGATGCGAGAATATGGGCTACAACGGCTGCGGCCCTAAAGGCCCCGGGACCTGGGCGGAGGGTGGCGCAGAGACGGCCATCGATCATATTCTGACCAAAAATCTGCCTTGCGGAGCTTTGCGCCGCTTTGACAGATATATGACGGAGGAATACTGCATGCTTTCCGATCATGCACCGGTCTGGGCAGATGCAGAACTGTAATAAGGAGTAAAGATGATTACCATCCACAAAGATCCCGGGCGGGATTTTATTATACTCAACCTGACCGATCCGCAGATGAACAATGCGGAGTGGGAGGAAGGACATCCCCACCGACGGACGCTGGAATATACGCTTGCGGAGCTGGTGGAACGCACCCGCCCGGACCTCATCACCGTTTCCGGTGACCTTGCCTGGGCGGGAGAGGACCATTCCTACCGCATGCTCATGCGGCTCCTGGACAGCTTTGGGATCCCGTGGGCGCCTGTATGGGGAAACCATGACAACCAAAAAGGTGCGGAATATACGGAATTTCTCGCCGATCTCGCCCTATCTCATAAGAATTGCGTCTACGAAAAGGGAGATCCTGTTCTCGGAAACGGAAACTATATCATTTCCGTGGAGGAAGCGGGAAAGCCGGTGACGGCTGTCTTTATGATGGATTCCCACGACCGCGAGCCTTTTGTGGATGAAAATGGTGAGGAGAAGATGGCTTGGGGCCGACTCAATGCCGCGCAGATCGACTGGTATTCCGCCGAGGCCGAAAAGGTCAGAGCGGCGGGCTATCGCGACTCTGCCATGATCATGCACATCCCCGTCTATGCCTACCGGGATGCCTCGGTGGCGGCATACCGTGCCGGGCTCGATCTTAAAGAGATGACGATTGCGCAGTCCGAGACGGAGGATGTGTGGAATCCGGGCTATGAAAAGTCCTTTGGCGTGCAGTACGAGGACGTCGGAAGCTACTCCGGTGAGGATAACGTGTTTGCGGCGGTCAAGGCTGCCGGGCATACCCGCCTCATCCTCGCGGGACACGATCACATCAACAACTGGGTCATTTCCTATGAGGGCGTGACCCTTGCCTACGGCCTGAAGACCGGATCGGCCTGCTACTGGCGTCCGCGGCTTTCCGGCGGAACGGTGGTCACCGTTTCTGTAAACGGAATTGCGGGGATCCGGCATGAATATGTGGATGCATCTGCCTTTCACGAGGCAAAATAGATATAAAGGAGAGACTGTCAGCTATGAACATTACAAAGGATATCCGTTACATCGGCGTCAACGATCACAGTATTGATCTTTTCGAGGGACAGTATGTCGTTCCCAACGGCATGTCTTACAACTCTTACATTGTTATGGATGAAAAGGTGGCCGTTTTTGACACGGTGGATGCCCGATTCACCCATGAGTGGCTGGATAATATCCAGAATGTGCTGGAGGGAAGAGCCCCGGATTATCTCATCGTCCAGCATATGGAGCCCGACCACTCCGCCAATATCGCAAACTTCATGAAGGCATACCCGACGGCGACGGTGGTCGCCTCCGCCAAGGCTTTTGTGATGATGAAGAACTTCTTCGGTACGGATTTTGCCGATAACCGCCTGGTGGTAGGGGAGGGCGATACCCTGTCTCTCGGCCGCCA
>JAFYLV010000188.1 GCA_017556885.1 Clostridia bacterium
ATGGCGCGCACCTTTGCAAAGCCCTCCGGCTGCATCATTCTGGACGAGCCCTCCGCCGCGCTGGATCCCATCTCGGAATACAATCTGAACGAAAGCATGAACGCCGCAGCTGCGGGCCGGACGGTGGTCTACATCTCCCACCGCCTCTCCACCACCCGTATGGCCGACCGCATCTGCATGATGGAGCAGGGCCGCATCATTGAGTCCGGCTCCCACGATTCCCTCATGGCGCTCGGCGGAAAATACGCCGAAATGTTTGAAAGTCAGGCCAGCCGTTATGTCGGCGGCGAAAACGAAGCAAAATAAAACCGGATATACAAAGAAGGATCGCGGAGGGTACATCCTCCGCGATTCTTTTCTCCGGCTGCCGGAGGAAGGTCTGCGGATCTCACGGCACCCCCAGTGCACGGCAGACCGGGTATATATAGTGAAGTGAGAATTTGTTTTCCTTGTCTGTGCGATGGAACGGCAGAGACATCTGGGATATAATAATTGCACGCGCTGCTGAATAAGACTACACACAAAAATTTGATCAGGGAGGTACAAATCATGAACGAAACCTTTGGCCACATCCTGCGGGATCTTCGCAAGGCAAATCACTTGACGCAGGAACAGGTTGCTGAAATGCTGAACGTCTCCTTTCAAAGCCTCAGTCGTTGGGAAAACGGGATTTCTTATCCCGATATTCTGCTGATCCCGAAGATCGCACGTCTTTTTAACGTATCCACCGATAAGCTCTTCAATATGGATACGCGGGAGCGCGAAAACACACGGGAGCACTTCGAGGCCGAATATACGGAGCACCGAAAATGCGGAAATCTTCTTGCCTGCCGCAACTCCATGCGGGACGCCCTCGATCAGTTCCCCCGCGATTTCCATTTTATGATGAATCTCGCCGAAACCTTGCACCAGATCGAATGCAGCTCTCCCGCCGATTCCCCCAAATCCACCCGCAGCCACTACGCCACACAGATCCGTTCGCTGTGCAAGCGCGTTCTTGAGGATTGCAAGAAAGAGTCCGAGCGTCTGCGAGCAAAGCTTCTTCTCTGCCGGCATTACGCCTCCCGGGGCAAAACGGCAGATGCCTTACTCCTCGCTCACGGCGTTGCCGATTTCGAGCATTGCCGTGAAGTTTTGCTAAACGATATCCTGAGCGGTGCCGAAAAGCTGCATCATGCTCAGGACACCATGCTCAAATTACTGGATTATATCGCAACAACTCTTGTCGGCATATCCTTCAATAAAGAATACGGTACGACCGAGACCCTCTCCCTTGACGACCGCATTCTCTACGTAGATACGGCAAATAAGCTGTACAGACTCCTGATCCCGGATGAGAACTATCAGTTTTTCCATCGTATTCTCGCCTGGAATCACCGGCAGCTCTGTGAACTGTATCTTTTGAAGGAGGATGCCGACTTGGCTTTTTCAGAGCTATTGGAGGCCGAAAAGCACGCCATCGCCTTTGACAATCTCACAGAAGGCAGCTATACGTCCCCCTTCTTCAACTCCCTCAGCTATGACCCCTCCGCATATTTCAAATGCTGGCAGGGCAGCGAGCAGGGTATGCTTCTCTACCGGCTGGCGGAGCTTGAAAACTGCTTTGAGGGCCACCACGGCTTCGCCGAGCTCAGGGCCCGTCTGGAGGCTGGCACTGCCGGCGAGCCTGCCGTTATCCTTGGCTGAAAAGCCGCCCATTCCAACCAAAAGGAAGTGAATTGAATACTATGTCCACGTCTTTATCCGCCGCCGAAAAGCGGCAGAAACGCCGGGAGCAAGCCCGCATTGCCCGCCGGGAATTCTGGCCGACGGCAAAATTCGTCCTCGGCATCCTGCGAAGGACCGATCCGACCACCGTCGTGCTGAAGGTGATCTCCCTGGTTTTGAACTCCGGCTCCTGGGCCCTGTTCAACACCTATTTCATTGCCAGTTTCTTTGACCGGCTGGAGGCCGGCGAAGCCGTCAGCCCCCGTTCCGTTTTCCTGCTGCTCGGCGGCATGGCACTGCTGCTCGCCCTTTCGAGCTTTGCCACCGCCTTTCAGCAGAAATACTTCTCCCGCCGGCTGGGTGTCCGGCTGCAGCGCAACATCAACAGCACGATCTATGAAAAGGCTGCCGGCTCGGATCTTGCCTGCTTTGAAGACCCCGCCTTTTACGACAAATACATCAAGGCGGTCAACGAGGCACCCAAAAAGATCGAGCACTGGCTGCAGCAGTTTATCATGCTGACAGGCGCGGTGTTTAACCTTACAATTTCTCTCTCTTTCGTACTGCTCAACGATCCCCTCTCCCTGATTTTCGTTGCGATCGGGCTGATCATACCCATCATTCTTGGGGATGCCCTGAGCGTATGCCGAAAGAGCTTTCAGGAGGAGCTTGCCGTTGTCGGCCGTCGCCGCAGCTATATGCAGCGCACCGCCTACCTTGCGGAATATGCCAAGGATCTGCGCCTTTCCGGCATTTCGAAGCTTCTCTTCCGACGCTTTGAGGACGCGGTGGACGATCAGCGCGACGTGCACCGGAAATACGGCCCGAAGGAAACGCGTCTGAACTTTATGACCTATCAGATCCCCTTCCTGCTTACCTATCTGCTGCCGATGATCTACATTGCTTACCGCGCCATCGAGCTCAACGCCTTCGGCGTCGGCACTGCCCTCGGCCTTGTAAATGCCATGAACCGTCTTTGCTGGGAATCCCGCAATACTATCGGATATTTCACCGAGGCCAATGCGGACATTCATTATCTTGCCAATCTCCGAGACTTTCTCGACCACAAAAACAGCATTACCGCCCCCGCGGGCGGCGGCATCGCCGCCAAAATCCGTCCCGGCGGCAGCGAGATCGAGCTGCGCAACGTCACCTTCACCTACCCCGGCAAGGAAGAGCCCACCCTGAAGAACATCTCCTTCCGCATCCGGGCAGGGGAGACGGCGGCTGTTGTCGGCCCCAACGGATCGGGCAAGACCACCCTTGTGAAGCTGCTTCTGCGCCTTTACGATCCCGATTCCGGCGAGATCTATCTCGACGGCCGGGACATCCGCGAATACGATCCCGCCACCCTGCCCGGGGTCTACGCCACCGTTTTCCAGGATCACAAGCTCTTTGGCATGACCCTTGGCGAAAACGTACTCCTTCGCCCGGCAGAAACCGAGGCCGACCGCGCCGAGGCCACCCGGTGTCTGGTGCTTGCCGACTTTGGTAAGAAGCTTGCCCGGCTGGAGCAGGGGCTTGATACCACCGTCACCCGCGAGTTTGACGACGAAGGCACCAATTTTTCCGGCGGCGAGGCGCAGAAAATTGCCGTTGCCCGCGTTTATGCCCGTTCCTCCTCCTGCGTGATCCTGGATGAGCCCACCTCCGCCCTTGACCCCATCGCCGAGGCGCGGATGTATGAAAACATGGAGACGGCAACAAAGGGCAAGACGGTCATCTTTATTTCCCACCGCCTTTCCTCCGCCCGGACGGCGGACCGCATCCTTGTTATGCAGGGCGGCGAGCTGCGCGGCAACGGGCGGCACGATAAGCTGATGAATGGCTGCGAGCTTTACCGTGATATGTTTGAAAAGCAGGCAGCCCGCTACAACGAAAACACCGAAACATGTGAGGAGGTGTTATAAATGTCGGATAAGAAAAATGAAAAGCTCTCCGCAAGCCGGATCACGCAGAACGTTTTCTGGGTCCTCCGGCGGTATCTGAAGTATGCGCCCGTCGCCACCCTCGTTTGGGCGTTGGGTATTATATTCAACAGAGCTTCCTGGAGCTGCTGCTCGGTCATTTTCTCAAAAATCCTCTTTGATGCCATTGCGGCGGGCGAAGGCTTTCGGCGCGTGGTCATCGCGGTGCTTCTTTTTGCCCTTATTGATTCCGTGGCTACACTTTGGTGGCACGGTGCCCGCGTTTGTTTCAACATCGGCGAATGTAAGGTTCTGAAAAAGGTGGAGCGTGAGCTCTACGAAAAGGCCATTTCCATGGATCTGGCCTGCTTTGAGGATCCCGAATTCTACAACGATTACATGATGGCCCTGGACAGCACCAACGAAAAAATGCGCGCCACGATATACGCCTTTCTGGATACCGTAGGCAACGGCTTCTCCCTTCTCGGCTGTATTGCCATAATCGGTACGATCAGCCCCGTCTACGTCATTCTTCCCATCGTGGGCGGAATTCTCGGATATTTCATCACCTGCCGGGACAACCGGGTCATTTTTGAGTATCTGAAGGGCAGAAAGCCCGCGGAGCGCCGCCGGGACTATTACGGCCGCGTCTTCTATCTGCCGGAATATGCCAAGGAGGTTCGTCTCTCCGGGGCAACGAAGCTGTTGCTGCGTCGCTTTTCGGAAACGATGGCCGACCTTCGGAAATATGACCGCGGTTATGCCCTGAGGCAGGCCACGCTCCAGTTTCTCAAAGACTTTGTGGTCTATGACTTTATTGCATCCATCGTTATGATGGGCATCTGCATCTATCAGGTGCTCATCTCCAAAACTGTGGCGGTAGGTGGAGCTGCGGCACTGGTCAACGCCGTGGAGCAGACCACCTACGCCGTCGGCCATTTTTCGCGGAACTTTGCCGAATTCCAGAATAACGCCCAGTACATTGAGTGTATGCGCAAGTTCCTCGATTACGAGCCGAAAATTATCGGCGGCTCTCTCCCCGCCCCGGAGGGACCGGCGGAGATCCGCGCCGAAGGGCTCACCTTTGCCTATCCCGGCAGCGACAAGGCAGTGCTGGACGGCATCGACCTCACCATCACCCCCGGTGAGCGCGTTGCCCTCGTCGGCTACAACGGTGCCGGCAAAACCACCCTCATCAAGCTCCTGCTGCGGCTTTACGATCCCACCGAAGGCCGCATTCTCCTTAACGGCCACGACCTCCGGGAGTATGATATCACCTCCCTGCGGGAGTATTTCGGCTGCGTCTTCCAGGATTTCGTTCTCTTTGCCGCGACCC
>JAFYLV010000189.1 GCA_017556885.1 Clostridia bacterium
GTTGGTTTCTCTATACGACCTCAGGAGATACGGTTGAGAAGACTTACGTTGAGTATGTTGCCGATGCGGGGGACTCCGTCCACATCCGGGCTATGGACGGTAAGCGTTTTTATTACCTGAAGGATGCGGACGCCGGCTGGGAAGTGGGGCAGCGTATCCGTGCGGTGGTGGAGAAGGATAAATGAATAGCGGAATTTTCAGACTGTCGTTTAAGAATGTTGTTCGCGGACGTAGCCGTGTCATGCTTTCGGTTCTTTCGGTTGCGGTGGGAATTGCAGCCTTGCTTCTTTTGTACTGTGTCGGTTCCGGTGGAGGGAAGTCAGTGACGGATATGCTGCGTGGCTTTGGCTTTTCCGGAGCCCTGATTGTGCCGAACAGCGGCTTTGGAAGTGCATCCCCCCTATATGCAGAGGATGCGGATTATATTCTGGATGCGGTTGGAGGCGTTGAGAAGGCGATTGCTTTCACCACACGGTACGGAGTTGTTCGTTCAAGCCGACATAGTGACGATGCGGTCATCTGGGGTGTCGGATACGGAATGGAGGAATTTATTGATTTCTCGCTTTTGCATGGAACCTTTCTTTCTCTTGCGGATATACGGGAGGGAAGGGCGCTCTGTGTGATTGACCGCGAAACGGCATATCAATTCTTTGGCAGGGAAGATGCAGTCGGATGTCTTCTCACGGTTGGCTGCGGCAGCATATCGGAGGAATTTGAGGTCGCGGCGGTGACAGATGGAGGGATGTCTGTTCTCTCGGCGCTGACCGGCGGTGCAGCACCGCTCTTTGTTTACATTCCGGGAAAGGCACTTTCCCGCCTGACCGGAGATAAAAAGGTGGCGCAGCTTGCCGTTAAAACGGGGGATGAATCGGTAACCGATCGAATCTGTCGGGCATTGAATGCCAAATATGATGATTCTGTCGGTTACACGGTGCAGGATCTGGATGGATATATGGGTGACATAAGCGTTATTATGCAGCTTCTCCGTCTGCTACTGCTTGCCGCGGCATCCATTTCTCTGTTGGTTTCCGGTATTGGAATTATGAATGCCATGTATTCTTCGGTGAAGGAGCGCCGTCGGGAGATCGGTCTATGCCTTGCCATGGGCGCCAGTCCTGCGCAGATCTGCTTTGGTTTTCTTGCGGAGGCAACGCTCATAACGTTCTTTGGCGGAATTCTTGGTACAGGTGCCGGTTTGCTTCTGTCGTGGCCGGTAGCGCATCTGCTCGGCATAGACTTTATGCCGAGCGCGGGTATTATCCTCGCCGCGGTTGCCTTTGTGGTGATCATTGGGTTGATCTTTGGAACCTTGCCCGCGCTGAAGGCTTCACGTCTCATTCCGGTGGAGACCCTGCGGGAGGAATAATTGTCTTCACGGTGATTGAATGAAGCGGCGGAATTTGTTATAATACAGGTTAAGGTGGTGAATTATCGTTGAAAGAACATCTTAAGCCTGTATTGTCCAGATCCCTCATCATTGCGTTGCTTCTCGTTGTGCAGATCCTCGCACTGGTGCTGGTCGTCCTGCGGTTTTCCGACCGATATCTATGGTATTCCGGTCTTTCACATTTTCTGGCGCTGATTGTGGTTTTCTATATTCTCCGGGATAAGAGTAACCCGGCATATAAGCTTGCATGGATCATCGTCATTCTTCTTTTGCCTGTTTTTGGACTGCTTTGTTATGCGATCTTCGGAAACCGCAAGCTCGGCCGTGCGGCAAGTAAGAAAATGGAGGATCTGACTGCCCGGTCTGCGCGTAACTATTTCCGTAAAAACGCGGTGCTTCCGTATATGGAATCCACGGATACAGACGGTGCCGCCATGTCGCGCTATCTTGAAAACTATGCCGGCTATCCTCTGTTCCGCAATACAGAGACAAAATATTTCCCCTCCGGTGAGGAGTACTTTGCCGCGCTTACCTCCGCTCTGCGAAAAGCACGCTCGTTCATATTCCTTGAGTATTTCATTGTCGCCGAAGGGGAGATGTGGGACGCGATCCTCGCGATCTTAAAGGAAAAGGCGGAGGCCGGTGTGGATGTGCGCCTGATCTATGACGATTTTGGATGTCTGATCACCCTGCCGTCCAATTACCAGCGTGAGCTTGCACGGTACGGGATCAAGTGCTGTGTATTCAATCCTGTCATGCCTGTTCTCAATTCGGGTCTTAACAACCGCGATCACCGAAAGATCTGCGTTGTTGACGGAAATATTGGTTTTACCGGTGGAGTTAATATTGCGGATGAGTATATCAACCGCAAACGCCGCTTCGGACACTGGAAGGATATCGGTATCGCACTTTCCGGAGACGGTGTATGGAGCCTGACGGTCATGTTCCTGACCATGTGGAGCTATCTTACGGGAAAAATCGAGCCCTTTGAGGACTTCCGTCCTTCAGTCATCCACACAGTAACGGACAGCTTTGTGCAGCCCTATGCGGATTCGCCTCTGGACCGTGAGCATGTGGGCGAGACCGCGTATATGAACCTCGTTGCGAAGGCCAGACAAAGCCTGTATATCATGACACCGTATCTTGTTTTGGACAATGAGATGCGTACCATGCTCGTAAACAGCGCAAAAAGCGGCGTAGACGTTCGAATCATAACCCCCGGAATTCCGGATAAGAGATTTGTGTTTGCCGTTACACGGGCAAATTATGCGCCCCTGATCGAAGCCGGTGTGCGTATTTTTGAATACAGCCCGGGATTTTTACATGCAAAGAGCTTTGTCGTCGATGACAAATATGCAGCGGTAGGCACAGTCAATATGGATTTCCGCAGCTTTTATCTCCACTTTGAATGCGGAACGCTGCTTTACGGCGGTGACGTGATCGCAGATGTCAAGTCTGACTTTACGGAGACCCAGAAAATGTGCAGAGAGATCACGGCGCAGCGCCTTGCGGCACAGCCCTGGTACAAGCGTCTGCTTCAGGTTTTCCTTTCGTTCTTCTCGCCCATGATGTAATTTGATTATGATACATACAACGGAGGTCACAGAAATATGAGACTTACGGATTACGTAGATCCCTTTATCGGATCCACCGGTTCGGGAAAAGCCATTGTAGGTCCGCAGATGCCCCACGGCATGTGCAAGCTTTCTCCCGATACAGAGAGCCTTCCCAATGCCGGATACGACTGGCGCGATCATAAGATCCATGCATTCTCCCATAACCATCTGGAAGGTGTCGGCGGCCGCGGCGGCCGCGGATACATCGGAATTCTGCCTGCCTGCGGTCCAGTGGAGACCTGCGAGTATAGGTATGCTTCTGCCTTTTCCCATGACAGGGAAGAGGCGAAGGTCGGCTATTATTCTGTCGATTTGCTGGACTATGACATAAAGGCGGAACTTACGGCAACGGAGCATTGCGGTATCCACCGCTATACGTTCCCGGAATGCGATTCTTCCCGTGTGATTATTGATATCGGACATACCTCCGGCCTGTATAACCGTACCCGCGAGGGTTTCATCGAACTTGTGGATGACCGACATCTGCGCGGCTGGGGACTCTATCCCCCGAGTGCCATCTCCAAACTCAGTGCACCCTGCTATTTCTATGCGGAATTCTCCCGTCCCTTTGATTCCGTTGATTTCTATGATGAGGATCCGTCGGACGAGGAAATTCTGCCTTCCCCCAACCTGCGCCTGGGCCTGAATCCGTATTCTGCGGTGGATGTGCGCGGTAAGGTCAAAAAGGTGGAGGGAAACCGTGCGGTTACCCGCCGTGCTATGGCGATGGCAAATTTCAAAACGGCATGTGGCGAGTGTATTGAAGTGCGTGTCGGCATTTCCTTTATCAGCTGCGAGCAGGCCGCGATCAGTCTTCGTGCCGAAGTTGCGAATATTTCCTTTGAGAACTGCGTCGAGCGCTGCCGCAATGCCTGGGAGGATGTGCTTTCCCGGCTGACCGTTACCGACCGGGATGAGCGCCGCCTGCGAATCTTCTATTCGGCTCTGTACCGTGCACTTAACCAACCCACGGAGTATACCGAGGACGGACGGTTTACCATCGCAAGCGACGGACAGGATAAAGTTCGTTTCAACGGTCACGGCTTTTATGCAGATATGTGGGCCATCTGGGATACGTTCCGTACGACTAATCCGCTGCAGGTGCTTCTGGAGCCGGATCGAAGCTCGGATATCTGTCAGTCTCTCGTTGAGTATTACAAAGACAGCGGCTGGTTGCCCACCTGTCCTGCACCCGCCCGCGGTGTGAACAACGCTATGGTGGGTCACAACTATACGTCTGTCATCGCCGATGCTTACGCAAAGGATTGCCGCAATTTTGATGCAGAAACGGCCTACCGCGCCATGTATCGCGCCGCGACAGATACTTCCAGCGCAAACGGCATCCATCCGAAGTATGACGAGCTTGGATATGTACCGGCCAATACCTCCGTTGAAGAAGATTTCTGTGTTACTGAGACGGTGGAGTATATCTACGCCGACTGGTGTACCGCGCAGCTTGCACTTGCATTGGGGAAGAAGGACGACTATGACTTCTTCATGCGCCGGGCGCAAAACTACCGTAAGCTCTTTGACCCGAAATATAACCTTTTGCGCCGCCGCCGTGAGGACGGAACCTTTGTCGAGGAGTTTGACCCCATGGCCTGCTTCAAGCACGGCTATACCGAGTCCTCTCCCTGGGAAGCAACCTTCTTTGTCCCTCACGACCCGCAGGGTCTCATCAATCTCTTTGGTTCCCGCGAGGCGTTTATCAATCAGCTTGACCGCGTCTTTGAGCTTGACCGCCAGAACTTCGAGAATGAGACAAGTCTCCATCTGCCTTTTATGTATATCTATGCCGGAAAGCCTTCCCGCACGGCGGAGGTTCTGCAGCGGTACGTTCATCCGCTCTTTACCGATGAGAAGGATGGCATTTACGGTGAGGACGATGCCGGTGCCCTGTCCGCATTCAATATCTTTGCGGAGCTGGGTATTTATCCCATGTGCCCCGGAAGACGGGAATTTGTTCTGTTCTCTCCCTTTGTTGATGCCTGGAGTATGAAAAATCCCGACGGATCTACCTTCTCCGTGCGCTGCGTAGACAGAAGCGATAAAAACATCTACATAAAGTCTGTCACGCTGAATGGCGAGGACTATCCCTATACGTATCTGACGCAGGATACCCTTCGTGCCGGCGGTGAGCTGGTCATTACCATGACCGATCGTCCCGGCGATTACGGCACGCTGCAGGAGCACCTGCCGCATTCCGATTCAGAAGCGGATGTTAAGACCTACGTTCCCTCGGGAAATACGGTGTTTTCGGATGTCCGTGCCGACCGATACGTTGCATCTACGGATTCTGACGGACGCTTTACGGTTTCTGCCTGTGTCTATAATGACCGCTTTGCGGAGACGGAGGCGAGCGCGGAACTCATCCTTGACGGTGAGGCGATGGATGCGGTAACCGTTGCGCTCGCTCCGCAGGAGAAGAAACGCGTTGAGTTTACCTTGACTCTGATCCCCGGTAAGGCACATACCGTTACGGTCGGTGATGCAAAGGCAATCCGTCTTGAGGTTTGCGGCACTCCGGGGGACGATTATATCACCTTTAAGAACATCGATTCCGATTTCTATGCGGGTGAAAACAGCCTCTACATTGCTGCCGCCGGCGATCAGGGTAAGGAGCATTACGGCATGATCTACCGCAAACTCCCGGTGGAAGGCGATTTTGATGCGATAACCTGTATTGGACATAAGGATCACACATCACCCTATGCGCCCTGCGGCATCGTTGTCCGCAATCGGATCGAGGATCCTTTGACGGATGGATATGCCGGCGGTATGTATATGGGTGCCATGTGCATGCGCGGCTTCTATTCCTATCTTGGCGGTGATATCGGATGTGATGAGACCGGTACGCACTGGGCTATGGGCGCTCCCGCGTTCCCGTGCTATGTCAAGATCGAAAAACGCGGAAAACATTTCCGCGGACTTTATTCACGTGACGGTATCAACTGGTCGTTGAAATCCAGCGGTACCATTGCATCGGCGGAGAATGTTCAGTATGTCGGACTATTCAGCCGCAGCTGCATCCACGATAAAGGCTTAGCCCGCTTTGACGGCGGATTAAAGATCCTTCAGGGAGGAGATATGAAAGATGAAACTACGGCTCGCTGACGGAGGTAAATCCCTTTGGACGGTGGTATGCGGTGCAGATCTTTCTGAAACGGAAAAAATTGCGGTCAAGGAGTTTGTCGGACATTTTAAGGAAATGACCGGCATCACGCTTCGGACAAAGCCGGATACCTCTCCATGCACGCCCTATGAGATATGTATAGGTAAAGGCCGTCATGCCGCTCTCGCGGGCGACATCGTGAATACGGAGTTTGGTCTTGAGGATTTTGCTCTTTCCGTACAGTCTGACCGGATCGTCATTGTCGGTAATCCCTGTCGCGGAACTCTCTACGGCGTCTATGAGTTCCTTGAGGAGGATCTCGGCATTCGCTGGTATTCGCCGGATTGCACCCATATTCCCCGCCGCTCCCGTGTTGAAGTGGAGGAGAGGACGTGTGTGATCCGACCGGCCCTTGAGTATCGCGAGACCCTTTGTGTTCATCAGGGCTTTGGCG
This sequence comes from Clostridia bacterium, assembly GCA_017556885.1. Lineage (GTDB taxonomy): Bacteria > Bacillota > Clostridia > Oscillospirales > QAMX01 > RGIG1911. The sequence goes on from JAFYLV010000189.1 coordinate 6,570, forward strand.
ATCCCATCTGGTATGTCCGTAACCGACTTAACCGCGCCATGGCAACCCCGCTCTTTGGCGGCGGAGTGCAGTGGGCAGGGGATAAATTTTGCCATACCTTCCATTCTTTCATCTCGCCGGAGGAATATTACGAGGAACACCCCGAGTATTTTGCATGGCGCGAGGATAAGGGCTGCCGCGTTACCGGACGCCGTGCTCAGCTTTGCCTGACAAACCCGGATGTGCTGGATATCGTCATCGGCAAAACCAAGCAGTGGCTGCGCGACAATCCCGGCGCAAACATTGTTTCCATCTCACAGATGGATGCAACCAAGCCGGAGGATATTTTGTACTGTCAGTGTCCTTCCTGCAAGGCGCTGGATGAGCAGGAGGGTACTCAGGCCGGCTCGATTCTCCACTTTGTCAATGCGGTTGCGGATGCAATCCGCGATGAATTTCCGTATGCCTCGGTTGACACCATTGCTTACGCCTACACAACGACTCCGCCAAAGCATGTCAAGGTGCGGGACAATGTCATACTCCGTCCCTGTTTTAACGGAGATCTGCTGGATGAATGGTACAAGGTGGGCAAGCGGCTCTTTATCTGGGATTATGTGACAAATTTCCGTCATTACACCCTGCCGTTCCCAAACTACGATTATATCGAGTCGCATATCCGTGATCTTATGAAGCATAAGGTGCGCGGAATCTTCATCCAGTCCACCTATGATACACGCGGCACGGATTTCAATGAGCTCAAATGCTGGCTGTATGCAAAGCTTCTCTGGAATCCGGAAAAGCACATTGACGATCTTATTCCGGAGTTTATGACGGCCTATTTTGAGACGGCGGCTCCGCCGCTTATGCAGTATCTGGATCTTTTACGTGACCGCATCCGTGCGGCCGGAAAGCCTCCTGCCTGCTTCGTCAATCTCCCGGTGTTTTATATCGACAATGAAGTGCTCCGCGCGGCGGATAATCTCTTTGACCGTGCGGAAAAGCTTGCCTGCAGTGAGGAGATTCATGCACGAGTTCGCAGAATGCGCCTTTCTGTGCGTTTTGTAGAGCTGATGTATATGGATCCTGCCGATCCGAGACGTCCCGCGATGGTTGAGGAATACTTCAACGATCTTGCGGAGCTGGGGGTGGACCGCATCAGTGAGCGAAATGAACTCGTCGAAGCAAAAGAAATGGTCATGAACTTTACCGGACTGTATGAACTGTCCGAAGCGCTGCCGGGTGCCGGTTACAGCCCCGATCAGATCTGATCATTAAAAAATCCCTTTGGAGATATCTCCAAAGGGATTTTTTTTAGCAGTCATAAATCATGCAGCGGGGGCAAAGACGTATGCGTTGTTGCGGATGGCTCCGTTGATCATATCGTCATATTCACCGCGCTTGATTTTTTCGATCTCTGCATCCAACTCACCGTTGTGCAGGGCATTTAAAATCTCGTCAGCCTCGGTGCCGGCAAATTCACGGATCATTTCATCAAATTCTCCGTCTTTTGCTCGGTCGATAATATCATCGAGCTTACCGTCCTTGACCATTTGGATGGCATCACCGTAGTTCTCCGATTCGATATACTCGGAAAGCTCCATCACGGTGGTAACATCCTTGACCTTGATCCCTTGCAGAACAGACAGATCAAAGCCGACGGCTTCGCTCATCAAGGGAGCAAGAATGGAAATCATGGCCGTCAGAATAAGAACGGAAATCAGCAGAGACACGACCTTCCATATCAATGCGGCACGACCGAAGTTCTTCAGGCTCTTTGCCTTGGGAGCAAAGGAGAAGATGATACTGCAGATAAAACCGATAACGGGGATGGCAAATAGGATAAAGAGGCCGATGTAGGTAAAAATACCGACGGTTTTCTTCGCAGGATCCTCAGCACAGGTGCACGGATGGTTTGCTGCGGGGATCGATTCTGTGGGAGCCGCAAATTTTCCGGCGCAGGTGTCACAAACGACGTTGTCGCCGGCAATCTCGGCACCGCAGTTCTTACAGATTGCCATTTCTGCCGGAGCCTCCTTAAATATACTTACTTCTTTGCGGCAATGGCATCCTCGGCGGCAGCGGCGATATCGTCGCTGGTCATGCCGAA
>JAFYLV010000190.1 GCA_017556885.1 Clostridia bacterium
AAAAACAAGCTTGGCGGTACCGTCATCACCTTTGCCGGAACGCCCAAAACCAAGTATAACATCTCCGAGGCCTTTGCCTTCTTAAACGAGACCCGCAAGCGCCAGCTCATCCGCCTGCTCTCCGAGACCGGAGAGCTGCCCGCATGGATGCCCGGCGATGAGGAGCTCTACTTCCGCGCCGGTGACTTGCCCGACGGAAGACTCCTTCTCTCCGTCTTCAATCTCGGCCTCGATCCCATGGAGACCACCGACGTCTGCCTTACCCGCACGCCTCGCCGCATCACCCGCCTTGCTCCCGACGGAAGTGAGACCGAAGTCTCCTTCACCTTCGAGGACGGTGTCTACAAGATTGACAGTCTCTGCAATCCCGTTGATCCGGCGATCTTCTTTGTGGAATAAAACTACAACAAAAAAAACGTCCCCGTCAGCTGATGACGGGGACGTTTTTGTATATATCAGGTCGCGTAACCCTCAAACTGGGTCTTATAGAGGTTGTAGTAGATCCCGCCGCGCGCCAGCAGCTCCTCGTGGTTGCCCGTTTCGGCGATGCGTCCGTCGCTCATGACGACGATGCGGTCCGCATCCCGGATGGTGGAAAGCCGGTGGGCGATGATGATGGAGGTGCGGTTCTTCATCAGGCTGATCATGGCCGACTGGATATGCATCTCCGTGCGGGTATCGATGGAAGAGGTCGCCTCATCCAGGATGAGGATCTTCGGATCCTTCAGGGCCGCGCGGGCGATGGCGATGAGCTGACGCTGGCCCTGGCTGAGGTTTTCCGCCGCCTCGGCAAGGGGCGTATCGTAGCCCTCGGGCAGCCGACGGATAAAGCGGTCGGCATTCGCAGTACGGGCAGCGGCATACATCTCCTCATCGGTAGCATCCTCGCGGCCGTAGCGGATGTTCTCCGCAATGGTACCGGAGAAGAGCACCGTATCCTGCAGCACCATGCCGATGCTATCGCGCAGCTCGTGTTTCTCTATATCGCGGATCTCGGTGCCGTCGATATAGATCTCGCCGGACTGAATATCGTAGAAGCGGGTAATGAGGTTTGCAACGGTGGTCTTGCCCGCGCCCGTTGCACCGACAAAGGCGATCTTCTCACCGGGCTTGATCTCCAGCGTGAAGTCCCGCAGGATGGGCTTTTCGGGCACGTAAGAGAAATTAACGTTACGGAAGGAAAGTTCACCACGCACCTCCCCGATGAAGGTCTCACGGCCCTCATCCACCTCAGATTCGGTGTCAAGGATCTCAAAGATGCGCTCTGCGCCGGCGATGGCCGACTGGATAACGGTGTACTGGTTTGCGATCATATTAACGGGACGGGTAAACTGCTTGGAATACTGCAGGAATGCCTGAATGGCACCCACAGAGATATTCCCGCGCAAGGCAAGCACACCGCCCGCCGCCGCCACCAACAGATAGTTGAGGTTGCCGATAACGTTCATCAGCGGTCCCATGATACCGCCGAAGATCTGGGCAAGGATACCGGTCTTTTTCAACTCCGCCGTAGTGCGGGAAAACTCCTCCTGCACGGAGGCCTGCCGGTTATAGGCCGTGACGCTCTTAAATCCCGTCACGTTCTCCTCGATCTGACCGTTCAGATCGCCGAGAAGACTCTGCTGGCGCCGGTAATACTTGCGGGCAAACTTGACGACCTTACCGGAGGCAAGCAGCGTCAGGGGAATGGTCACCAGCGCTACCAGCGTCAGCAGGGGACTGTAGATGAGCATCATTACCAGTGCGCCAATCAGGGTGATCACGCCGGAAAAGAGCTGGGTCACGGAGTTTGAGAGACCGTTGGAAATATTTTCCGCATCGTTGGTCACGCGGGACATAATATCACCGTGGCGGTGGGTATCAAAATAGCGGATCGGCAGACGTGAAAGCTTCGCAAAAAGCTCTCCGCGGATCTTGCGCACGCATTTTTGGGAAAGGGTGGCCGCGATCCAGCTCTGCAGGAAATGCAGCAGCGCAACGCAGACATATACGCCGAGCATGATGGCCAGAACGACGAAAAGTCGGTCAAAATCCACCGAAAGCTTGCCCTCCCCAAGGGAAATACAGTCAATGGCGGCACCCTGCAGGGCGGGACCTGCAAGTTCCGCAAGGGCTGCAATGAGCATAACGCCCCAAAGGGAGAACATCAACAGGCGGAAACTTCCGAGATATTTCAGCATCCGGAAGAGGGTCTTTTTTGCATCCTTGGGTTTTTCAACCATCATTCGTCCGGCCATAGGGCCGCCGCGGCCGGGCATTCCGGGACGTCCGGGGCCGCCGGGACCGCCAAAGCCACCGGGAGGGGGCATTCTTCTCTCACTCATTTGTTCTCCCCTCCTCTCACCTGGGAATCATAGATATCCTTATAGACCGGGCAGGTCTCCAAAAGCTTCTCATGACTGTCAAAGCCGACGATGCGTCCGTTGTCAAGCACGATGATCCTATCGGCTTCCCGCACGCTCGCCACACGGGCGGCGATGATAATGACTGTCATATCGGTCATATTCTCGCGAATGGCACGGCGAAGTTTTCCCTCGGTAGCGAGATCCAGCGCAGAGCTTGCATCATCAAGAATGAGGATACGGGGTTTCTTCAGCACCCCGCGGGCAATGGCGATACGCTGCTTCTGTCCGCCGGAAACGGAAGAGCCCTTTTGTCCGATAATGGTATCGTAACCGTCGGGGAAAGAAGTAATAAAGTCATGTGCCTGGGCGATCCGGGCCGCCTGCTCCACTTCTTCCGTTGTGGCGTTGTCGTTACCCCAGCGGATATTGTCGGCGATGGTGCCGGAGAAGAGCTCGCTTTTCTGCAGAACCACAGAAATATCCCGCCGCAGGATCGCGGGGTCATATTCGCGCACATCCACATCGTCCACCAGCACAGCACCCTCCGTCACATCGTAGAAACGGGGAATCATGTTGATGAGGCTGGTCTTGCCGGTGCCGGTGGCGCCCATAACGCCTACCGTCTCACCGGGGCGGATGTCGAGATCGATATCCTGCAGCACCGCGTCGCCGCCCTGTCCCTTGTAAGAGAAGGAAACCTTGCGGAAGGAGACCGCACCGGCGGTGACGGAGGGAGACTCGCCGCCGGGGGCAACGATCTCAGGATCGGTCGCCAGAACCTCGCGGACACGCACCGCCGAGGCGCGGGCGCGGGCGATCGAGTTAAAGAGCATGGAGAACATCATCATGCCCATCATGACCTGGGTCAGGTAATTGATGACCGCCATGACCTCGCCGACTTTGATGGCTCCGCGGTTGACCTCCAGGCCGCCGATCCAGATGACGGCAATGACCGCAACGTTCATCAGAATGGTCATCAGGGGCATGATGCAGGCCATGGTGCGCTGCACCTTCAGGGTCATATCCGTCAGGCTGTCATTGGCCTCATTGAAGCGCTTGACCTCGCGATCCTCGCGGACGAACACCTTGACCACGCGGGCGGCGATCACATTTTCCTGAATAACGGCGTTGACCTTATCCAGCCGCTTCTGCACGATTTCAAAAAGCGGTGAGGTTTTGGAAACCATCAACCAAACCACCAGCGCCTCCAGCGGGAGAATCGCCAGGATGACAAGGCCGAATTTCGGATTCAGGCGCAGTGCCATGATAATGCTGCCGATAAAGAGCAGTGGCGAGCGGAAAAACATACGCAGCGCCATGGCGGTAAAGTCCTGCAGCTGGGTCACATCATTGGTCATGCGGGTGACAAGTGAGCCAGTGGAGAATCGGTCATGCTGGGAATAGGACAGGCTCATGACCTTTTTATACATGTCGTTTCGCATATCCGCGCCGTAGTTCTGGCTTGCCGCACTGGCAAATCCCGCCGCGGCAAGGCCACCGAGACCACCGAAAACGGACAGCCCCAGCATCAGAAGGCCGGTGGTTAGGATAGCCGTAAGGTTGCCTTTCAGTACGCCTTCATCCACGATTTTTGCCATAAGAGTTGGCTGCAGCAGATCCACACCCACCTCAATAAACATACTGACCGGAGACATCAGCGCCACAAACCAGTAGGGCGCGAGATATCGCCGCAGTTTGATCTTACTCTTATTTTTCATCCGATCACATTTCTCCTTCTCTCTGCAGTGTATCCAGAAGCTTTTCCAGCAGCCTCCGAAGCTCCGCCTTCTCCTCCGGAGCAAGGTGTGCCGTGAGGCGCTCCTCGTTTTCATTTAACATCTCCCGCATAGCGCGATCCAGTGCCATTCCCTTCTCGGTGAGATAGACACGTGTTTTCCGGCTATCTCCGGGATCGGTCTTACGGCAGATGAGTCCGTCCTTTTCCATTTTTCCCAATGCAATGCTCACCGTTGGGGCGCTGAGCCCGGTACGCTCCGCAAGATCGCGCTGGGTGCAGCCGTCATCCTGGATCAGCTCATAATGCAGCCGCCGGTAACCCGGCTGCATGCCGATGCCGATGGACGCGGCATCCAACCGCTGGCGATGGATACGGTGGATCCGGCCAAGGATCGCGCCGACATGCCGAACGCTCCCTTTCTTTCCCTCGTGCTTCATAACTCCTCCCTACCGATTTCGTTAGTTGGCAAACTATATTAAACGATATTGTATTTTATTCCGGCACAAATGTCAATACTGCTTTATATGCCTAACCTTTTTTCTGCAAAAGTACCCTGCTCCACCGCCAAAACGGTTGACTTTCACGCCGCCGGGAGGTAAGATATAAGATAGATAACTGTAAGGTGGCATACTGTAGACCATGAACGAGATCTTCCTTTCCACCGGCGCCTTTACCGGCCGAATCAACGGACGCGATCCCCATCTGCTGACACGGTTTCACCGGCATCTTGACTGTGACGGATTTGAATTTATGCTCATGTCGGATTTTGATCCCATCCTGCACGAGCTTATCACAGAATACCGTACAGAAGGCATCCGCATCCCCATTCTGCACGCACGCAAGGAACTTGGCGACTATTTAAGTACACCGGAAGATACTTTTTTCCGCAAGGCAAAGGATCTTTTCCGGCAAAACTGCGAAGTGGCCTGTGCCCTCGGGGCTTCCCGCCTGGTCGTTCACGGCTGGGGTGTGCCCGACAGTGACGCCTACCCGGAAATGCTCTACGCGCGCATCCCTGCACTGGAGGAGATCGCGCAAGGATACGGCCTGCAGGCAGTCATCGAAAACTGTGTCTGCTCCCATGGCTCTCCCCTGCACCATATCGAGGCGCTCCATTCCGTCGCGCCCGATTTGACATTCACCGTGGATACCCGTTGCAGTGAGTTTCATGGCGAACTTCCCGCCACCATGAAAAGCCCCCTGTGGGATTCCGCCATCCGCCACGTACACATCAACGACTACATCGGCGGCGTCAAGGATTGGGATGCGCGCTATCCCATCTACCAACCCGGCAAGGGACAGATCGACTGGGATCTTTTCTTCGCCGGCCTCGCTGCCCACAATTACACCGGCTCCATCACCCTGGAGGCCTCCGCCATGCTGCCCGACCGGGTGGACTGCGAGACCCTTAATGCAGGGCTTGGATATATACGCACCCATCTCAAACAAAAAACATTATAATTTTGGAGGATATCCCCATGAAAGTCGATTCCGGCAAATTCAGCGCCCCCTATGTGGATTTTAACTACCTCGTCTTCACTCCCGAGGAAAAGTCTGCAGAGAAGCTTCCCATGATGATCTTCCTGCACGGCGCCGGCGAGCGCGGAGACGATACCGAGCTTCTCTACGTTCACGGCCTCCCCAAGTACATCCGCGCCGGCGCAGAATATCCCGCCATCGTCCTCGCTCCCCAGTGCCCCGCCGACCGTTTCTGGCCCAACTATGCCTTCCAGCTCAAGGAGCTGATCGACAAGGTCGCCGCGGAATACGATGCCGATCCCGACCGCATTTCCATCACCGGTATCTCCATGGGCGGTTACGGCACCTGGGAGATGGGCGCTTCCTATCCCGACTTCTTCTCTGCCATCGCCCCCTGCTGCGGCGGCGGACAGCCCTGGCGCTATATGGGCATCAAGAATCTGCCCATTTGGACCGCCCACGGCGACTGTGACTCCGTTGTTCCCGTTTCCGAGTCTACCAAGATGTTTGAGGCTGCCAAGAAGGCCGGTCTCAATCCCCGCCTGACCATCCAGGCCGGCCGCGGCCACGATTCCTGGACGGAATTCTATGAGAACACCAACGTCATCGAGTGGATGCTTGGACAGAAGCGCGGCGAGGCTCCCAAGCGCATCATGTCCATTCCTTACGCGAAATAAGGAGGCTTCCGCCATGGATTTCACGCCGCTCCGGGAGGTAATGGATACGTTCCCCGTTCTCGGTATCCCGCAGTCCGACATTGTCGTGACGCTGGATGACAAAATCCTCTTCCGTTACTCCGTAGGTATCGAGGCACCACCCGCACCGGATGCCATCTACCATCTTTATTCCGTCTCCAAGGTCATCACGTGTGTTGCGGCAGCGCAGCTGCTGGAAAAAGGAAAAATCCTTCTCTCCGACCCCATCTGCGACTATCTCCCCGGTTTCCGGGATATGGAGATCCGCAAAAAGAACGAGGCCGGTGAGGAATACCGCGTGCCTGCCACCAAGCTTGCCACGGTTCGAGATCTTTTCACAATGACCCAGGGCTGCAACTATAACTTCCACAGCCCGGCCATGAACGAAATGGTGGAAAAGACCGGCGGCCGTGCCCCCACCATGGCGATGGCCGAGGTTCTGGGCCGCACGGCCATCTTTGCCGAGCCCGGAGAGCGCTGGCACTACAGCCTCTGCCACGATCTGCTCGCCGCACTGGTGGAAAAGGTCTCCGGTCTGCGCTTTGCGGAGTATGTGCGGCAAAACATTTTCCTGCCTCTGGGCATGACCTCCTCCTGCTACCATGTGGAGGACTGTGATATGTCCCGCATGGCGCGGCAGTATGAGAACTTCAACAACGGCGATATCCGCGAAATTGAAAAGACCAACCGCTTCGTTCTCGGCCCCGAGCATGACAGCGGTGGCGGCGGTGCCATCTCCAGCCTTGAGGATATGCAGAAGTTTGCCGCAGCCCTTGCCCGCGGCGGCATCGGCACGAACGGCGCCCGCATCCTCTCCCCCCGCACCATCGATCTCATGACGCAGAATCACCTCTCCCCCGAAGCAGATGCACACCTCCGCCGGGAGCTGCCGGGACTCCGCGGCTACAATTACGGCCTCGGTGTTCGCACCCTCGCCGATCCCGCCCTCGCGGGTTCCCTCTCCTCCCCCGGCGAATTCGGCTGGTCCGGCGCGGCGGGTGCCTATATTCTGGCCGACCCCGCTACCAAAGTCTCCATCTATTACGCCCAGCATATGCTCAACTCCATGGAGGGCATAACCCATCCCCGCCTGCGGAACGCGGCCTACGCCTGCATCTTCCGTTGATTTGTTCATACAAGCCAAAAAGCACCTGCGAAAAGATCGCAGGTGCTTTTACTATTCTTCCCCTGACACACTTTAACGCGTTAGACAGCTGTGATGAAAAAGAACAAAAAACCGCCTGACAGGCCATTTTTCGGCTTATCAGGCGGTTTTTTCATTTGGCTGCGGGCTACAAAAAAGATATTTCAGGCAGTTTTGCGTATGAATTCGAACCCTCACAATAAACAAATCGGGCTGTTAACCTATGACAACAAAATGAAGGGTATCATTCGTTGAATGATGTAATAAATTCAAAGATTCAAATGAAACCTTCAAGTTTGGGATTCACCTGTGGGGCTGTCCGAGTCGCTTCTTATATTATCGTTTGTCTCACTATTGTTTGGATTAGGAATTTCTAATTGAGGTTTTTCATTGGGAATAACCATTTCGTATCTTGAGATGTTGTTATCTCCAACTCTATTGCGTTCCAAGTTAACAACATGAATAATATAATCAACAGGGTGTACCTTTGTTAAGCCGCTATTTTCTTGCATGATTGAGTACGTTTCACCTGTTTGACGGCTAATTAGAGCATCTTGATATGGAATATAACTGTGTAATATTCCTAACAAGGCTGTTTTGGGCTGAGATTTTGATCCTACTACCGCAGATAATTCAGGTCTTAATATAACAGGTCCTCCCGAATTGCCAGGGAAAGATTGTGCATCAACCAGAAAATTCACATCAGGATTGCCTGGAATATATAAATCTGATACCCTTGATATGCAGCCTAGTCTACAGATAGGATTCTTTTGAGATGTATTACCTAAATTCAAGGGATATCCTAAAGAATACACTAAGTCGCCTTCGAAAACACCGTTGTTTTTCATATCGGAGATTGTGAAAGCTTGCTCGTCCAACGGAAAAAAATGATATTTTGCATTCATATTATTTAGGAATGATGTATTAATGCTTAGAGCAATTATGTCAACTTGGGGATTAACATGCTCTGAATAGAACAGTCTCTGTCCCTCTGAAAGTTTAACGGGAAAGTCATAAGACGATGTTCCGCCATTTTGATTAAATCCAATAAATATTTGATTTTGATTTTTTACCACATGTTTGTTTGTAATTAAATATAGGCCATATTTTTTTGAACCATCAGTAATTTCCATTAGGTCGCCAACTAAAAAGCCTGTACCTATGCATTTTTTCGAGCCGTTTACCATTACGCTAATGGTTACAACTGATTCAATATAAAAATTGGGAATTAAAGCCATATGCAAACTCCTTTGTGTTTGATAAAGATTATATGATTTATTATATCATATTTCTTCATTTTTTTCAATTCCTACAGAAAATGTCGTAAAATTGTTTCAATGCATTCAATATAGGAGTTGAAAATATGAGAACTTACACCCAAGAAGAAAAACAAGCGGTCATTGACCGTGTTATATCCGGTGAGCCGTCTGCACGTATCCTCGCCGACACCGGTATACCCAAGAGCACCTTTTACAGTTGGTTACGCATTTACCAAGAGGAGAAAAACGCTGCCAATAGGAGAAGCGTGGACATCCGCAATTTTCATTTGCTCGAAAACAAGGTCGCACGTTTGGAAGATATCGTCGAAATTCTCAAATCTGCGACTTGCACGCCGAAGTCACCATTAAAGCAGCGGTTGTATACCGCCGAACAACTTTACGGCAAATATAGCGTGCACGTGATCTGCGATGCGTTTGACATTCCCCGTGGTACGTTTTATAACCACGTCCTCCGCAACAAGAAAGACAACACGTGGTATGCGAAACGTCGGGAGGAACTACGGCTTCGCATACAGGAGATCTACGACGAAAGCAATCAGATCTTCGGCGCTGCCAAAATTGCTGCAGTTATGAAAAGCGAAGGATTCAAAGTCAGCAACGAAATGGTGCGCACGCTTATGCGTGATATGGGATTGTTCAGCATCCGACAGTCATCAAAGAAACTCTACGAGGACGAAGGACGCAAATACAAAAATCATCTTAACCAAGAGTTTGACGTGAACAAGCCGAACGAAGTGTGGGTTAGTGATGTGACCTATTTCAAGTACGGTGAAAACGCTTATTACATTTGCGTGATTATCGACCTGTACTCCCGCATGGTCGTGGGTTATAAAATTGGAAAAACCAATAGCACGCAGCTTGTAAAATCAACTTTTCAAATCGCCTATAAAGCACGTCAGCCGGATTCAAGTTTGGTTTTCCATACCGACCGTGGCGGTAACTACCGTTCCAAAACGATGAACGATTATATGCGGTCACTACACATCACCCACTCTTTTTCACGTGCTCATGTGCCGTATGACAATTCCGTGATGGAATCGTTCTTTGCTTCTATGAAACGTGAAGAATTGTATCGGACGAAATACCGTTCGGAGGCAGACTTCCGAAGTGCGGTTGACAAGTACATTGTATTCTACAACACCAAACGCCCACACAAGAAATTGCAATACAAGACTCCCGAACAGAAGGAAGAGGAATATGCCTTGAAGGACGCGGGTTTATAAGACACGTGCAGATAGACTGAGGGGTTCGAAAAGGTTTGTTTTTTAATCTTCTAATTGCAGAATTTGAAATTTTCCGTTTTTAGTCCAGCTGACAAAAAGAAAATGCGGCCTCGAAAAGCCGCATAAATACTGGGTTTTATAATAAAGACACCATTGAGGCTGAACTTGAGGGTTCAGATTTCAATGGTGTCTTTAGATGGCGGAGACGGTGGGATTCGAACCCACGTGCGATTGCTCGCAAACTGATTTCGAGTCAGCCCCGTTATGACCACTTCGATACGTCTCCACATTTTGTTTTTACAGAGATACAGACACGCCGCCCCGGTACGCGGATTTCAATAACATACACTCTGCCGGTAAAAACAACGATCTCCGTATCAACTCTAAAAGTTTATCACATCGGGCAGGTAATGTCAAGAAAAAGGCAGAGTGAAAGCAGGCAAAAATGTAGCCTGACATCCTTTTTCGACTTGACTTTTAACCATAGATGCCATATAATATATTGGCAAATTCAAAATCGCATCGGGGTGTAGCTCAGTTTGGTATGAGCGCTTGGTTCGGGACCAAGAGGCCGCGGGTTCGAGTCCCGCCACTCCGACCATATCGAGTGTTCATAACTGATGTTAGGAACACTCGATATTTTT
>JAFYLV010000191.1 GCA_017556885.1 Clostridia bacterium
GCGACGTGAACCTGCGTATGTCCATCTACTACTTCGAGAAGATCAATGCCGCCGGCATCAAGACCCACTATGTCAGCGCAAACCTTGCTGATACCACCATGGAAGTCCTCCCCGCCAAGGCTTTTGCCAACGGTCTCGAGGTCATCTGCCGTGAGCGTGCCGTCGGCTCCTTCATCCGCCGTTACGGTGCTCTCATCGAGTCCGGCGCAAAGCTCCCCTCCTATGTTGAGACCACGCTGAAGGACGATGAGAAGGGCGATCCCCTCATCACCAAGGACGCTTTGGTCGCCATCGGCGTTATGACCGAGGAGCAGTACGATTCCCTGAAGGACATGACCCAGAAGATCACCAAGATCGTCGCTGACGACCTGGCTGAGAAGGGCATGGAGCTCTACGACATCAAGTTCGAGTTCGGCTACGATGCCGACGGCAACGTCATGCTCATCGACGAGGTTGCCTCCGGCAACATGCGTGTCTACAAGGACGGCGAGTACATCGATCCCATGACCCTCAACAAGCTCTTCTTTGCTTAATTTAACAATATATTTTGAGCCGCGGAATTTTCTCCGCGGCTCATTTTCTAAGGAGGTATACATAGTATGGTTCAGGTTGTCGCTGCCCTCATCCGCAAGGGCAACACCTTTATGATCTGCCAGCGTCCGGCCCACAAGGCGCGGGGACTCCTGTGGGAGTTTCCCGGCGGAAAGATCGAACCCGGCGAGACGGGGCCGGAGGCCCTCATCCGCGAATGCCGGGAGGAGCTCGGCGTTACCATCTCCGTGGGGGACGTCTTTTACGAGGTGGATCACGTCTATCCCGATATCACCATTCATCTCACCCTTTACAACGCGGCCGTTGCAGAAGGCACACCGCAGCTTCTGGAACACAACGATCTGCGTTACATCTCCCCCTCGGAGATCGACGGCTACGATTTCTGCCCCGCAGACGTGGATATTCTGAAAGAAATACAAAAACGGTTTTAACGATTCAAAGGCTTTGCGCCGACATTTTCGTCAGCGCAAAGCCTTTTTGAGACAATTCGGACAATTTTATGTCCATTTCACATCTTCCCTGTCCAAAACGGATATGTTATAATGTTTTTTGAAAGGGTGATCTGCAATGGAATTAAAAGACCGACTGCGCGAACTTCGTAAGGTGCGCGGCATTACTCAGGAGGCTGCCGCTGAGGCTCTCGGTGTTTCTTCACAAACGATCTCCAAATGGGAGCGCGGACTTCGTGCGCCGGATATCAGCCTGCTGCCTCGCATTGCGCTGTTCTATGACTGCACTATTGACCATCTTTTTGGCATAAAAATCACATCGACACACATTTCTGCGGTTCAAGATGAAGCTGTACAAGAATTGATTGATTCCGGCGACTATAGCAGCGTATTCACCATCTATTTAGACAAATGCGAAGCACGTCGCGATGACTTCCGGTTTCTGCTGCATTTGCTCAGATTTGCCACAAAGAATAATCTGGTCAATCATCCGGAGATGCCAAGAATCCTACCTTTGGTCGACTATTGTGAGCGTTATTGTCCCGATACGGATCTACTTTATAATATTATCGGGCATGCTCTCATAATTGCAGCTAAATCATCCGTTCCCATTCTGCACACCAAAACCAAAACTTACTTTCAACTTCTTCCAAGCCAAAAGTTTTCAAGAGAAAATTTCATCCATTTGCTAATAGAAGGAACCGAATTAACGAATGAACTAAAAAAGACTATCCGATATCACTTTGCTCACGCTCTTAGCTTTTTACACTTTTTAGCTGAAGATGCCAAAAAGTCTGATGAGCAACTGTACCTACATCATATATTATCAGAAATCTATGAAATTCTTTCGGAAGGGAAATTCTGCGGTGTATATGACGGCATATATTTAAACAGCTGTCACAAGATGGCCTGGAAGAATATGCAGCTTGGGAATGAGAAGGCCGCACAGGACTGCATCGATACCATCATCGGTCACCTTCGTCTCCATCTGGACAAAGAAAGCCGCAGAGATGCCTCGGCATTTTTCGATATTCCGTCGGGCGGAGAAGACACAACCGCCCTGAAGCTTCTGCGCCGTATGGAACGGCATCCCGATCTTGCCCCCTTCCGGGAAAGGATCACCGCTTTTCGAAATGAATACGAAACCGGTATACAGGCATTCAAAAAGGATAATCCTTAAATAATGCTACAGAATATAATGAAAATGTTAAAGGTTAACCTTTTTGAATTGTTTCCGCCGTCCCCTGGATGCGATTGTGACATCTGCAGAGGATATTGCAAAAGACCGGGGTGGTGGACCGTAGAGCAGGCGGAACGCGCGCTCAATAAGGGTTATGCGCATCGAATGATGATGGAAATATCTCCGGAATTTGATTTTGCGGTTTTGTCTCCGGCCTTTTATGGTTGTGAAGGATATGTCGCTACAAATGAAAAAGCAGAAAATGGTTGTAATTTTCTAAAGGATGGACTGTGCGAACTGCACGGGAGCGATATATATCCATTAGAGTGTGCTTTTTGCCACCACAAACGTGTCGGCCAGGGAATCCTATGCCATACATTTATCGCGCGTGAGTGGAAGACCTTAAAAGGCCAGAAATTGGTTGCCCGTTGGCAAATGCTGGTAGGTTTTGATAGAATGTATAAGTTACATTATTGAAAAGGCTTTGCGTTGACAACTCTGTCTTCGCAAAGCCTTTTTGGTATCTTTTAGACAGTTTTCTGTCAATTTATTCTCTTTATTGTCCATTCCGTATGTGCTATAATGGTGGTGCAAAGGAGGGATAACCTCATGGAACTGAAAGACAGCCTGCGCAGGCTCCGCAAAGAGCGCGGCATCACCCAGGAAGACGTCGCAGAATCTCTGGGCATTTCCGCCCAGACCGTGTCCAAATGGGAACGCGGGCTCTGTGCGCCGGATATCAGCCTGCTGCCTCGTATCGCGCTGCTCTACAACTGCACAATCGACCACCTTTTTGGCATGGATACCATAGCTACATCCCGGACACCAATGCAGGAAGAAACACTTCGCAGCCTGATGAAGTCCGAAAACTACAGCGCAGTGCTGAATCTTCTTTTAACCGAATGTGAAGCGCATAGTAATAACTTTCAGCTTTTATACCACACTCTCCACTTTGCATCAAGACACAACCTATATGATCACCCAGAGCTGCCGAGAATTCTTCCGCTGATTGCCCACTGCGAAAATCATTGCGCTGACCAGGATCTGTTTCACACGATCCTCTCATATGGCTTAATACTTTCAGGCCAATCAAGCATCCCCACGCTGCACGCAAAAACTCTTGAATTTTATCATAAGCTTCCTAATCAGTTTGCCGCCCGGGAACGATTTGTTCTCTTCGTCATGCAGGGAGACGAGTTAAAACAAAATATCCTGCAAAATGTTTGGTCTTACTTTGAAGATGCATTCAAATTCCTGCACCATTTGGCAGAGAACGCAGAAACCATAGAGGAACAGATGCACTTGCATCAGCAGCGCGCTGATATCTATGAGATACTCTCCGAAGGAAAATTCTGCGGCCTTTTTGACGGTTTTTACCTTAACAGTTACCATAAGCTTGCGTGGAAAAATATGCAGCTTGGAAATTATGAGGAAGCGGAAGCCTGCGTTGATACGATTCTGCAACGCCTGCGGCTGCATTTGAGTCCGGAGAGCCGCGCGAACCCGGCAGCGCTTTTCCAGCCCTGTCCGCCAGGTATCGAGAGTAAGTCGGCTCTCCCTCTCCTCCGCCGTATGGAACGGCATCCCGATCTTGCGCCTTTCCGGAAAAAAATCAAAGCATTCCGGGAGGAATACGAATCCGGTATTCAAGAATTCAAGGAGGGTAATCCAAATGCGTAAAATCGTTTGTATGATAATGAATTATGTGAAATTCCGCAAGTATTAAACGATTTATTGCCTAAGGAGTACGAAGTCATATGAAAAGCAACGTAAAATTTTTTACGATCACTTTTTTAAAGGCTTTTGGTGCATTGGTTCTTGCATCCTTTCCGCTGTCAGCAATCGCGCCTTTTGCAGAAATCGCTCGCGGGAATGCCACGGCTTTGATCAGTATTGGTGTTTTTGTATTTTTCGATCTGTTTTTTTATGATTTCCTCTTTACCCGGCGACAGAATCGCGTCATTATTGACCGGACAAAGCCGGCGGACATGGCAGAGGCCTCGCGCAGATATTTCAAAGAATACACGCGTAAGGAAGCCCTCGTTCATGCCGTTTGGGCAATCCCTTTAGGTATTATCCCTTTTTGGGCATGGTTGTCTCGCGGAAAAGTGGATTATGCATCGGTTGGAACCATGGTGGTAGCGGTTCTCTTCCCCTTGATCAGTTATTTTGCTTCGAAGAGGCGTATTGATAAAGAGGCAAAGAAAATGGCAGAATTGTTGGAAATGCGTAAACATAGCGAGGACTATCGATGAAAAACTCTTACGTCTTTTGCAAAAACTGCATTCTGCTTCTTGCGCTATCCTGCCTTTTCTTCCTTTCTGCCTGCGGTGAGATGAGCGATAAAGATGCCCTTGCCGCCCTGCACGCAAGCGACGAGGTTTGGATCTCCCACGGGCTTGCCGCGTGGGAAGCCGGCAAAGAACCGGAAGATCTGTCGCATATCTTCTACGATTACAGTAGTATTGAATATCTTACGTTATATGACCATATGTTTATATATGATGAAGATATTTCCATCGCCGTAGCAGAGGGATTCTTCCGTTTCGTGGCAGAGAAGTACGGGCTTTCCGCCGTCATGGACCATGACAAGCGTATTGAGTATAAGACCGAATTTCTTAAGAGTCTTGGGTTGGATTTCCCCTATCAGACGCAACCGGAAGGCGAGCTTTTTTTTAGCACCGTCGGCTTTCACAGCGATAGTCGGTACGACTATATTTTCACCCATAATAACGTCAGTTTCTGTTTGACCGATATGAATACCCTAGCATCCACTTCGCAGTACCGTTTTTTTATTTACTATACCACTGATTTTATTAAAAAGTTTTCCGATTTCGTTAAGCGTGAAGAGCTTGAAGAATACTTTACCTGCGACCGTCGGATCGCCTATCACTGCGAAGAATTAGGCATGGGAGACTATTCCACCGGACGCAATGACGGCTATATTATCCTGCGGCAGTACCTTTCCGCCCCCCACGAAGCGGTGCATGCCGCAGCAAACTTTAATGCTGACACCGGAGCCAACAGAATGCTCGGAGAAGGCCTTGCGGAATATTTCACCGCCGTTTCCGGGTTCAGTATAATGGATACGAATGCCAACGTAACCGCATGTATTATCGCCGCAAACGGAGATTTTGACAGTTATGCCGCAAGCGGACATGAGAGCGAAAAGCGTTATATTGCACTTTGGAAAGCATACGATGCCGCCGGCGGAAAATACGACACGATCGAAGGCTATGACAACAAGCTTTACGCCCATATTTCCGCTGCCTATGACCGCGATTTCGGCTATCCCGATTCCATTCTTCAGGCCCTCTACAGAATCGGAATCGATAACCCCGAAAACTTTGACGGAAGTGAACTGACCTACGCGGAAAGCTGCTCCTTTGTCACATGGCTAATTGACAGTTACGATCTGAAGACGGTACTTGACGCATGGCAGAAAGATGATTTCTCCTGCAGCTTCGGCAAAGATTA